>JANMAV010000279.1:0-11511 GCA_031360055.1 Ferruginibacter sp. | reverse complement strand
AAACTTCTCAATAAAAATTAAGTCAATTACAAAAAACAATGGCTATTAAATTTTATTATGTATTGTTGATATCAGTATTTGTAGTGGTTAGTTGCAGTAAAAAAGATAATATAAACACAAACCCAGCAGCTACTAATTATTACCCACCTGTTACTGGTAATGTATGGGATACTACCAGTGCTGCTGCATTAGATTGGGATATTGCCAAGTTACAAGATGCAATAAATTATGTAGAAGCTAATAATTCTACCGCTTTTATAATTTTATACAAAGGCAAAATTGTTACAGAAAAATATTGGCTGGGTTGGAATGCTAGCACAAGCAGTCGTATTTTTTCAGCTACAAAAAGTATAGTGGCATTTTTAACAGGCATTGCAAACCAACAAGGAAAAATTGATGTAAATATGCCTGTAAATACTTACCTCATACCAGGCTGGAGCATGGCCACATTGGCACAAGAAAATGTAATAAAGGTGAAGGATTTATTAACCATGACAAGCGGTTTAAATAACGACTTAAGCTACAATACCAACCCAAACACCAAATGGTACTACAATACAATAGCCTATTATAAAACAATAGATTTATTAGAGAAAGTTTACAATCAACCAAAAACAAATATTACTAACAATTTACTTTGGAGTAAAATTGGAATGCAACAATCCTTTTGGGATACAGAACCAAACGGCGGCTCTACCATGAGCTGTAGTGCTAGAGATATGGCAAGGTTTGGTTTACTTATTGCTAATAATGGTATATGGAATAGAGATACCATTTTAAACAACACTGCATACTTGCAAACTATGTTAAACAGCTCTCAAGCCCTCAATAAATCATATGGATATTTATGGTGGTTAAATGGCAAATCATCATACGTACTTCCATCATCAAATACGGCCACAGCCATAGTACAAAATGGAAGTTTAATGCCAGATGCACCAGTTGATTTAGTGGCGGCACTTGGGGCAAACGATAAAAAAATTTACGTAGTGAAAAGCAAAGACTTAGTAGTTGTAAGACATGGTGCACAATCTAATGCAGCATCCACACAAGCTTTATCAAGTTTTGATAACGAAATTTGGAAAAGATTAATGTTAGCAATTAAGTAAATTTCCCAAGTCATTTTTAGAGCTTTTATATTTTAAAACAAAGCTATATCAATATTAAAAAAGTAATATATAAAAGGTTAAACATTAATTTTACGTATTTCTACGCTTTTTTTAATTATCACATAATTTTATATCTATTTTTACGTTATCCAAGCGTAAACACATTTACACCCTTGCGTACCCAATAAAAAATTTATGGAAAATCAACCTATAAGGCCCATTCAGGTTATAATTGCTGATGATCATGTATTATATAGAGCCGGAGTAAAAGCTGCCCTCAGCCAAAAGACTGATATTAAAATAATTGCAGAGGCAGACAATGGAATGCATTTAATAAATTTATTAAAATCATTACCAGCAGATGTTATTTTACTAGATATTCAAATGCCAATTATGGATGGTATAGAGGCTTTACCTGAAATAAGAAAAGTATGCCCACAAGCCAAAATAATAATGTTAACTATGATGGATGATCATAGCATGATTACAAAACTTATGGAAATTGGTGCTAATAGTTATCTATCTAAAACAAGCGATAGTGAAATAATTTATGAAGCCATAAAAACATGCCATAATGATGAGTATTATTTTAATACCCTTACCAATCAGGCTCTACTTACCAATTTAAAACAACGCAATATGCAATTGCCACAACAATTGCAAGCTCCAGAAGCTCAGTTGAATGATAAAGAAACCATGATTTTAAAATTAATGTGTGAAGAAAAAAGTACCAAAGAAATTGCTGACATGGTAGATTTAAGTCCTCGTACAGTAGAAGCTTTAAGAGATAAATTAAAAGTAAAAACTGGTGCAAAAAGTACAGCTGGCCTTATTTTATATGCAGTAAAACATAAATTAATAGAGGAGTTTTAATAAAATGCACAAGCTTACTCTACTAACTTAATTACTTTTGCAGCACATATGGTGTATATTAATTATAATGGCAAAGTAACCGAAGCTAAATTACCAATTATTGAAGCAAATAACCGGGGGTTAAGGTATGGAGATGGTGTTTTTGAAACTTTAAAACTTGTAAACAACCAATTAATTCTTGCAAATGAACATTTTGAAAGATTGTGGTCAGGCTTAGCTTTATTACAATTTAAAATTCCTATACATTTTACTGCACAAAAATTACAGCAACAAATATTAGAACTTACTCGTAAAAATAAACTAAGCTCTGCAAGGGTAAGGCTTACAGTTATTAGAGGTACAGGTGGCATATACGATGCAACTAACCATAATCCTAATTACATTATAGAAACATTTGCATTACCTACTGATAATGGACCACTAAATAGTAATGGGCTACAGCTATGCTTTTATACAGATGCTAAAAAACCAATTGATTGTTTTAGCAACATAAAACATAACAATTATTTACCCTATTTTATGGGTGCATTATTTGCAAAAAATAATAAATGTAATGATGCTATAATTTTAAACACAGAGGCTAATATTTGTGATACAACTATTGCAAATATTTTTTACTTAAAAGATACAATAATTTATACCCCTGCTGTAAACCAAGGTTGTGTTAGCGGTGTGTTACGCAATTGGTTAATACAGCATTTACCTGCATTAGGCTTTAGAGTTGTAGAAAAAATAGTAACAAAAGCAGATATTTTATCAGCAGATGAAGTATTTTTAACAAACAGTATTTATAATATAAGATGGGTAAAAACTATTGAGAATAGCCAATACAGTGTATCACAAACCCAACAAATTTCAATAGCTTTAATAAATAAATATAGCCATGTAATGGGCTAATATTATTTTTCATTAATGAATTATAGTGTACAAAATATTGCTTTAATTACCCATGCAACCATATTGCAACAAGGTTTACAGCAATACAATATTGAACAGCTGCTAACAGACAGCAGAAAATTACTTTTTAGCGATACTTCACTATTTTTTGCCCTGCCTGGCTTGGGTAGAAATGGTAATACCTACATTTCCAGCTTATATAAAAAAGGCGTTGTAAGTTTTGTAGTAGATAATAGTTTTGATTTGCAGCAGCTAAAAGACTACCCTAATGCAAGTTTTTTGCAAGTACCAAACGTATTAAAAGCTTTACAACAATTAGCAGCTTATCATAGAAATATATTTAGCTACCCTGTAATAGGCATTACTGGTAGTAATGGAAAAACAATGGTAAAAGAGTGGTTAAACCATCTGCTTGGCAATACATATAATATTGTACGTAGCCCAAAAAGTTACAACTCTCAAATTGGTGTTGCACTCAGTGTTTGGCGTATGCAGGCTGTACATACTTTAGGCATTTTTGAATCAGGCATTTCTCAAATAAATGAAATGCAACAGCTTGAGCAAATTATAAAACCACAAATTGGAATAATTACTTTTATAGGCAGTGCACATGCCGAAGGGTTTACTAATATTGAACAAAAAATTAATGAAAAATTACAATTGTTTACCCAAGCAGAACATTTAATTTATTGTATTGATGATAAAAAACTACATACAGCCGTAACAGTATTTAAAGAACATAAAAATAAAGCACTTAGCTTATTTACCTGGAGCAAAAATGAGGCAGCTACTTTAAAAATTGAAAACATTGAGAAGAAGCAAAAAGTAACCAACATAATAGCAAACTTTGAAAACAATAATTTTTATTTTTGTATACCATTTGTGGATGATGCATCTATACATAATGCTATTACCTGCTGTTGTACCATGCTTTTGTTAGGTATAAGTATTGAAGAAATTTGTGCATCAATGCAAACTTTACGGCCAGTGGAAATGCGTTTAGAACTTAAACAAGGAATAAATAATTGCAGCATAATAAATGATAGTTACAGTGCCGATGTACAATCGTTAAGCATATCGTTAGATTTTTTAGAACAACAAAACCAACAACAATATAAAACAGTTATTTTAAGTGATGTATTGCAAACAGGAAAAGCAGGAGCTATTTTATACGAAAAAATTGCAGCTATACTACACAGCAAAAACATACATCAGTTTATAGGTATAGGTGGTGAAATACAAGCCAATGCTACAGCTTTTAAAAATATAAAAAATACATTTTTTTACCCAAGTACAGATAATTTTTTACAACATGTACAGGAGCATCATTTTGCTAATCAAACCATTTTACTAAAAGGAGCCAGAGTTTTTAGATTTGAAAAAATTAGTCAAGCCTTAGAGCAAAAAATACATCAAACCAGGTTAGAAATTAATTTACATGCACTTAGAAACAACCTGCAGGTATATAAAAATTTATTGCAGCCCGATGTAAAAATTATGGCTATGGTAAAAGCTTTTAGTTATGGTAGTGGTGGTGTAGAAATAGCCAATGTATTACAACATGCAGGCGTACAATATTTAGCTGTTGCCTATACTGATGAGGCAGTAGAGCTTAGGCAAGCTGGCATCAGCCTACCTTTAATGGTTATGAATGTAGAAGCTACTAGTTATGATAACATAATTAAATATAATGTAGAGCCTGAGGTATTTTCAGTTTCTATGTTACAAGAATTTATAAACTATTTAATAAGCCATGATATTGAGCAGTTTCCTATTCATATAAAAATTGATACGGGTATGCACAGGTTAGGTTTTGAGCAAGATCAGATATCAATTTTATGTAGGCTTTTAAAAGAAAATAATTGCATTAAAGTTGTGTCTATATTTTCTCATTTAGCAGCAAGTGATAGCAGTACATTTGATAATTTTACTGAGCAACAAACAACCATTTTTTTACAAGCAGCCAATCAAATAAAAGAAGCTTTAGGGTATAGTGTGTTACTTCATATTTCAAACTCAAGTGCCATATTTAGGCATCCCAATTTGCAATTAAACATGGTAAGGTTAGGTATAGGCTTATATGGTATAGATGCTACCCCAAAAGTACAGCAAAGACTGGAGCCAGTAGCTACTTTAAAAACCACTATTGCCCAAATAAAACAAGTTGCCAAAGGGCAAAGTGTGGGCTATAGTAGAAAAGGTGTAACAACTCAACAAAGTAGTATAGCTACCGTACGTATTGGTTACGCTGATGGGTACCCAAGAGCATTGAGCAATGGTGTAGGAAAAATGTTTATTAACGGTAATGCAGCCCCAGTAATAGGTAATGTTTGTATGGATATGACTATGCTTGATGTAACAGGCTTAGATGTGAGTGAAGGAGATGAAGTAATTGTTTTTGGCCAGGAACCTACCGTAAGCACTTTAGCTTATTGGGCAAATACTATTTCGTATGAAATTTTAACTGGTATTTCTCAAAGAGTGAAGAGAGTGTATTATGAAGAGTAGTTGTTTTTTGTTGATTAATTAATTGGTTGATTGGTTGATTTGATAATTGGTTGATTTGTTAATTGGTTAATTAGATGATTTGTTAATGGCTTGAACATTATTAATTTTTTTGAAAGACTATTTTAGGAAACTGCCATCTGCATTTGCACACTGCTCCCTATTATTATAGGACACCTGCCCTCTGCCACCAACAAATTGGCATCTACAAAATGCCCACAGCTACCTGCCCTCTGCCAACTGCTCACCTACCTCCTACCTACACCCTCCTCCTTCTTTAAAACTCTTTAACAAAACCTTAATTAAACCTTTGTAACCAAGTTCAGTCTATGCTGTATAACAATAAAAAAAAAACATGAAAAAATTATTAGTATTATCATTAACAGCACTTACAATATCATTTGCAGCTACTGCACAAACTGATAGAACCGTTGCTCCTACTGAAAAACAACATCGTGGACATGCAAACCATGATAAACAAAAAATGGCTAAAGAATTAGGGTTAACTGCAGACCAAAAAGCCAAATTAAAAGCACAACACGATGCTATGAAAGCAAAACGTGAAGCACTAAAAGCTCAAGATAATTTAACAGTTAAGGAAATGAAAATTAGAAAAGAGGCACTTAAAAAAGAGCAACAAGAACAAATGGCAGCTATTTTAACGCCTGAGCAGAAAACAAAAATGGAAGCCTTAAAAAAAGAGAAAATGGCAAACCGTGGAAAAGGTCATAAAGGACAAAAAGGAAATATAATGGCCGATAAAAAAACAGTAAACCCAATTATGTAAATAACTTATCCTAAAAACCAATAGGTTGGTGCAGCAATGTACCA
Source organism: Ferruginibacter sp. (assembly GCA_031360055.1). Taxonomy (GTDB): domain Bacteria; phylum Bacteroidota; class Bacteroidia; order Chitinophagales; family Chitinophagaceae; genus Ferruginibacter. The sequence continues at coordinate 5,296 of JANMAV010000279.1, read as the reverse complement.
ATTTTTTTTTGTACATATTATATTGAAATTATGTATGCATAAAACAATACTTACCTTTATGTATTAAAAATTTTATATCATACATGCAATACTTTAAAATAGGAAAATTTGCTGCAAGCCATGGTTTAACAGGAGAATTAATTTTACAACATAGCTTAGGAAAAAAAACAACATTAAAGGGTTTAGAGGCTGTATTTATTGAAAGTCCAAAAGATAGTTTTATGCCTTATTTTATTGAAAAAACAAGCATAAAAAATGATACAGAAACGTATATAAAACTGGAAGGAATAAATAATAAGGAAATTGCCAGAAAAATAACCCCAAAAGAAGTGTGGTTACAAGAAGATGATTTTAAAAAATTTGCCTCAAAAGCTGCCCCCATTGCATTATTGGGATATTTTTTGATAGATAATACAACCAACCTTGGGGAAATTATAGAAGTGATTGAACAGCCTCATCAAATTTTATGTACCATTATGTATAAAGGCAAAGAAGCTCTAATACCTATACACGAAGGAAATCTTTTAAAAATGGATGCTAAAAATAAAAAGGTATATGTAGAAGTACCAGACGGATTACTAGAAATTTATGGATAATTAAACCAATATTTTTTTCTTATAATTCATATTACCTATTAAATTTCTATTTAAAAATTGCAGCATTTATGCAGAAACTATAATCTTAGAAATAAAAATGAAATACATTGTATAAACCAACAAATAAATCTTTACACCATCAGTTTAAAATAAAATTATCAACCAACAACGCATTATAGCACATTTTGATTTAGACTCTTTTTTTGTTTCAGTTGAGGTGCTAAATAATCCTAATTTAAAAGGGAAAGCAGTGATAGTTGGCAGTAGTGATAGAGGTGTTGTAGCAGCATGCAGTTATGAGGCTAGAAAATTTGGAGTACATTCCGCCATGCCTTCAGTAAGAGCAAAACAACTTTGCCCTCATGCAATTTTTGTAAAAGGTACAAGAGGAGAATATAGTAGATATAGTAGATGGGTTACACAAATAATAGCTGATAAAGTTCCTCTTTTTGAAAAAGCATCTATTGATGAGTTTTACATTGATCTTACAGGAATGGATAAATTTTTTAACCCATTACAATTCACTGTTGATTTAAGAAATAAAATTATTTCAGAAACAGGTTTACCAATTTCATTTGGCTTATCTAGCAATAAAATGATGGCAAAAATAGCTACAAACCAAGCCAAACCAAATGGATATTTACAAGTACCATTTGGAAAAGAAAAGGAATTTTTGGCCCCATTACCGGTAGATGAAATACCAGGCGTTGGTGGCCAAACTGCAGAAATATTAACCTATTTAGGAATAAAAACGATTGAGCAATTGGCATTAACCCCAATAGAATTACTAACTGAAAAATTAGGAAAATGGGGTACAGATTTAGCTTTGAAAAGTAATGGAATACACAATAGTTTGGTAACACCTTATCATGAATCTAAATCAATATCAACTGAAAATACGTTTAACGACCCAGTAACAGATGTGAATTATTTACGAAATGAACTAGTACGATATACTGAAAAAATTTGTTTTGAATTAAGGGAAGATGAGAAAGTTACTGGCTGTGTAGCAGTAAAAATTAGATACCCAAATTTTGAAACCTCTACAAAACAAACAACTATACCCTATACCGCTGCAGATGATGAAATTATACCAGTAGTTAAAGAATTATTTAATAAATTATACAAGAAGGGTATGCCCATCAGGTTATTGGGGGTAAGGCTAAGCGAACTAACAGGAAATGCTATACAAACTAACATATTCAGCGATAGCAAAAAGAAAAGTGATTTGTATAAAACTATTGATGCAGTTAAGAATAAATACGGGAAAAAATTTATTAAAAGGGCATCTTCAAACTAAAGGATAATCTAACAAATCTATCAACGTTTTTTTTTCTAATACTTTCAAAGTAGCATCTCTAACCAAAACCATTGTCCTTTTTAAACCACAATTTTGCTCATCACAATCCATGCATTTTTCATAAAAATTTAGACTTACACAAGGCAGCATAGCTATTGGGCCATCAATTATTCTAATAGCTGTTGCAATGCTAGTTAGTTTTGGATCATTTGCTAAATAATAACCTCCCCCTTTTCCTTTTTTACTACTTAAAATTTTATTTGTTTTCAGTAATAGTAAAATGCTTTCTAAAAATTTTAAGGGTATATTTTTTTTATTGGCAATATCAGCAATTAGTATGGGGCCTTTGCCAAATTGCTGTGCTAAATAGCCCAATGCCTTTAAACCATATTGTGTTTTTTTTGATAGCATGGTTAGGGTTAGATATTATTGAATGCCTCTATTTATTTGTTAACTTGTTATTGTATTGTTGAATTGATTTATTGTTAAATTGATAAAAATTACTCTCCAAAAATTAATCTTTCTCATCTGCCAACTGCTCTTGTATTATTACGGACCAAATACCAAATATCAACCGTAAACTGCCCTCTACTAATCACTTTTCTTTACCCACCACCTACCTCTTACCCAACTGCTGCATTAATGCTCTAAACTCTTTGGGAGCATCTGCCTGCAGCTCAACTTTTTGCCCTTGCTCATCATCAAAAATTAACTTATAACTGTGTAACGCTAAACGGCTAATTATCGGCTTTTCTTCATCGGCATTTTTGCTTAATTTATAATTTTTTTTAACTGCAGATATTAAAATTGGTTTACCATCTCCATACAACACATCGCAAGCAAGTGGGTTACCTATATGTTTACAATGAACTCTAATTTGGTGTGTACGGCCTGTATACAACCTAAATGATACTAATGAAAAAGCTGGGTAAGCTTGTATAATATGATACCCGGTTTGTGATTCTTTACCGCTACGATGCACTGTCATGGTACCTTTACGGGTAAGGTGCTCCGTAATTGGTGCATCTATTATGCCATCCTCATCTGGCAGTAATCCTACTACTACACCCAAGTAATATTTTTCTACTCTACGCTCTTCAAATATTTTACAAAGGTATTTATGGGTTATTTCATTTTTGGCAAAAAGTATTAAGCCACTAGTATCTTTATCTAACCTATGCACAATAAATATATGGCCATACTTATCATTTAAATATTCCTTTAATGACTTTTCAGTGTTTTCTCTATCTGGTATGGTAAGCATACCAGATGGTTTATTAATTGCAACAAATTGTTCATTTTCAAAAACAATTTCAAATTTATTTTTTGCCAATTCCGTTTAGTTTAGCTTGTTTTTTTTCTGAGTGAGTTTTGTATTTTCTTGGTTGTGGTACTTTTGGTTCTCTAACTCTAACTGGTTTTTCTTTTTCAGGTTTTATTACTTCTACTCCTATAGCATCGTTTATATCTTTATTGCTAAACTCTCTACCTTTTTGTTTGCCAATCACTACTTCAGGGTTGTGTGCTACAGGTTCAACAGCAGTTGCATCAACAGCTTTTTTATTTTTGCGTTTACTTTCGTTTAAAAATTTCAGTTGTCTTATTTCTTTATCACTTAAGTATCGCCATTTGCTTCGTTCTACATTTTTTTTAGTTAATCCAGCATACATAACTCTATCCAATTGTTTTACCACGTAACCCAAGCTTTCAAAAATACGGCGTACAATACGGTTACGGCCACTATGAATTTCAATACCAATTACTGATTTATCTTTTGCATCAGCATAGGCTAAACTATCAACCAATATTAATCCATCCTCAAGCGTTAAGCCTACCAATATTTTTTCAAAATCATTTTTAGTTAAATTTTTATCAAGCCTTACTTCGTATATTTTTTTTATTTCGTAGCTGGGGTGAGATAATTTTTGTGTCAAATCACCATCGTTAGTTAATAGCAGCACTCCAGAGGTATTTCTATCTAGCCTACCTATAGGGTAAACCCTTTGTTCAGTAGCTTGTTTAATTAATTCCAACACAGTTTTACGGCCTAGGGGGTCGTCAGTGGTAGTTATATAATCTTTAGGCTTATTAAGTAAAATATATACTAAGTTTTTAGTGATATATAATTTTTTACCGTTGTAAATTATCTCATCAGTTGGTTGCACTTTATAACCAGGTTCAGTTGCTATTGTACCGTTTACTTTTACCGTACCTTGGGCTATTACATCTATCGCTTCTCTACGGCTGCATATACCACAATGAGCTAAAAATTTATTTAAAGGCATGGCTACTTCTGTGGTAAGTTGGGCTTTATCGGCTACAGCCCCTATACGCTGTATGGTTGGCTTTGTAGTTGCTCTTGATGCTCCTTTTGGAGATGTAGTTGCTGGGGAATTGGCAGTATTTGTACCACCTCTTTTTGCTTGCCTTGCTTGATACTCTTCTGCTTTTTTAGCATCAAAGTATTCTCGTTTTTCTTTACGGGCTTTCTTTTTATCTTGCCTAATTTCTTCTTTTACAACACTGTTTTTTTTGGGATTTATAAACTTTTTAAAAGCATCTTGGCTCATAATGGAGGTATTTATTGCTGTTTTTACAACAGTAGGTTAGTTACAAAGGTAATTTATTTTATCTATTTATAAAAGCAGGTAACTATTACATGTAAAACTACAAAAAACGTTAATGTATTCAACAATACCATTTTCGGATTTACATTGCAATCTAAAATACAATCATTTTTATAATGAGTAATTCTAATCAAGTTTTTCAAACAAATAATGCAAGCAGGTGGTTTAGAATTAAATGGACTACAAGAATTATTTTATCTATACTTTTATTTTTTATAAGTATTGTTATTATAGCCATAATTACAGGTAAAGCACCCTCATTGCCAATCATTGATACTAAAGATACTTTTTACAAAACTGGAGATGACCCATTAAAATCTCTGGCAGTTAAAAATAATCTCACCTCTAAATATAAAGGCTTTAAATTCTTTTTAGAAGAAAAAGATAAACAAGATTCCATAAACAATATCAATAAAACAACAATAAGAATTACAACTGATATTATACGTGCTGTATTTTATTCTCCTGCAAGTAACTATGCCGTTGCCTTAAACGATTTAAAAACTAACGCCACTAATTTCAATACTATTTTTCCTGAATGGTTTTTTTTTGATGCAAATAACAATCTAAAAATTCAATCAAGAATTGATTCAGCTGGGCTTGCCATTATGAGGCAAAATCATTTAAAAATTATGCCCATGCTTACAAATTTTAATTCAGCAAAAGGCGATTTTGATGGAAGCCTATTACACAATATGTTAAATGACTCTACCCTTACAAATTTATTTGTAAACAACTTAAAAGATACCCTTTTATTATACAAATTTGATGGT
>JANMAV010000190.1:0-11459 GCA_031360055.1 Ferruginibacter sp. | reverse complement strand
CTTTTTCTTGCTTGTTAAGCAATATAACACTATCCTTAGTTATAAGAACTCTAAATACTTCTAAGTTTAAAAATGTAGCAGAAATAGATATCCAAATAGCACTATCCTTTATCATTCTAACATTTGCTAATAAATCAGGTTTTTTACCTTTTCCATCTTCAATATCTAGTTTAATTTTTGCAGAAAAAGTTTTAAAATCTATGTATTTACTATGTAAATTTTGAAGGGTAGTATTGGCTAATAATATAGAATCGCTACTTGTTTTTATAACAACAGCATTAGTTGTATCTTTTGCTGCTATTGCTTTAGTAATTATTTTACTACTCTTACATTGGGTAAATGAAATTGCAATAAAAAGTATGGTTATCAAACTAAAAATCTTCATCAAAAAATATTAAATTGTAAATAAAAAGTGAAGGAACAAAATGTATAAAATATTTTTTATACACCAGTGTGGCCAAAACCTCCATCAGCACGTTCCGTATCATTCAATTGCTGTACCAAATTTAAACTAGCCTGCTCTACCTTTGCAATTATAAGTTGTGCAATTCTATCACTATGCTGTATTGTTTGAGGCTCATTACTTAAGTTTATTAACAATACTTTAAGTTCACCTCTGTAATCACTGTCTACTGTGCCTGGTGTATTTAGGCAAGTGATTCCATTTTTAAAAGCTAGTCCACTTCTAGGCCTTATTTGTACTTCGTACCCATTTGGTATTTCCATAAATATCCCAGTTGGTATTAGCTCTCTTTGTAAAGGTTGTAAAATAATTGAGTTGTCTAAATTTGCTCTAATATCCATACCTGCTGCCCCTGCAGTTGTGTAAGCTGGTAGGCTATTATTTGATGTATTTTTTGTATTAATATGTACAACTTGTTGCATGTAATTATATTTTTTGTAATAGTATAGTTGCATAAGCATATAAACCTTCTTCTCTTCCAGCAAAGCCCATAGTTTCTGTGGTAGTAGCTTTTATTGAAATATCATCGATATTAATTTCTAAAATGGTTGCTATAATAGTTTTCATTTGTGTTGTATAAGGCATAACCTTTGGTTTTTCTATACATAAAGTAGTATCTGCATTTACAATTTTATAGCCTTTACTTTTTATAAGATTATATGTGTGTGTTAATAAAATTTTACTGTCAATGTTTTTGTATGTTTCATCAGTATTTGGAAAGTGTATTCCAATATCTCCAAGGGCTAAAGCACCGAGCATGGCATCGCACAGAGCATGTAGCAATACATCAGCATCGCTATGGCCTACTGAGCCTTTGTGGTGAGGTATATGCACACCACCAATATATAACTCTCTTCCTTCGGCTAGTTGATGATAATCTACACCGGTACCAATTCTATATGCCATATTATTTATTTGAGCAAAGATGCAGTAATGCCTTAAAATAAAAAAGCGTTCCGATATATATTCGGAACGCTTTTTTAAATAATTTTTTGTCTTATTTTTTTTCTATATCAAATAATAAGCTAAAGCGTACAGTGTTTGATAATGGGTTACGGCTAACACCTGAACCAGAAGGGAAAATATAAGCAAGGTTTAAACCAATAACATTATATTTTAAACCAGCACCAACTGTTGCATAACGACGGTTACCTTTATCAGGGCTTTCGTAAAAATATCCAGCTCTAAAAGCAAACTGCTCTTTGTACCAGTACTCTGCCCCAATTGATGCACTTACTTCTTTCAATTCTTCTTTAGCACCGCCTGGAGCATCTCCGAAAGATGAAGTCCAACTTTTTACTACGCTTTGAGCTCTGTAGTTGTTAATGCTGTTAGCAGCAGTATCTGGGGTTGGCACTAATAATTTATTTAAATCAATAGCAAAAGTTAATTTGCTATCAGCATCAAATACTTTTGTGTATGCACCACCTAAACCTAAGTTAGCAGGTATAAAATCTTTTTGAGTATTATCGTCAGTATATGAAATTTTAGCTCCTAAATTACTTAGTGTAGCACCATAGCTAAAGCCAGAACCTGCTTCGTTTTCGCCATTATGATAAAAATGTAAATCAGCAGCTACAGAATTACCTTTTTTGTAATTTACGCCGTTAAAGTTTCCAGTTGCAAGGTCAGAACTGATGTAACGTACACCAATACCTAAACCAGTTTTTGCACCAAGTTTACGAGAATAACCTAATTCAGCAGCATACTCACGAGGACGTTTGTTGCCTACAGAGTTACCTGATTGGTCAGTAAATTGAATATCGCCTAAGCTAAAATATCTTAAACCAAGAGATAAAGCTTGTTGATCATCTAATTTGTAGTATCCAGCAAGAGATGCAATGTATACGTCTTTAAGATCTAAATCATTTAACCAAGGTGTATAAGTAACACCTAAACTTCCTTCTTGCTTATTAAATGGAGTTTTACCTAAATTCCAAAAGTTTGAATAAGCATCACCTTTTGTAGCAATACCAGTTTCACCCATACCTGTACTACGTGCATCTGGAGAGATACGTAAAAAAGGAACAGCAGTAGTAACCACGTTGTATTGATTTGATTTAATTTGTTGTGCATTTGCAATAGTTGATGCACCACCGATCATCATCACTAAGGCAGCTAATTTGAGAGTTGCTTGTTTCATGCGTTTTTTTTGTCTTGGTTAGGTAGACTTAACCTCTATAAGCGTTAAATTTAAAAAAGTTTGTTGTTTGTTAAAACGAATTAATCTGAAACGCTAAGTTATTGTTTTTGTTAAAGAAATTCTAAATATTTTTCAAATATATAAACTTTTCTTTTTTATAAGCAAATTTTTAAAAATGTTTTTAAAAAAAATATTTTAGCGGTAATATTAAATGTTTTGCCTGCTGTGACAGATTTTTTATTAGAAACGTTGCATTTGATAAATACTTTAACAAATTTTAACTAATTCGTTTATTGTTGAATTTAGTATTTTAATTATTTTCAATTATATTCGCAACTCCAATATTGTTCATTGTATAATATTGGATCAATTTTTCGTTCAATAATCTGTAAAACAACAGTAAATATGTTTAAAACATTAACTGGTAAGTATGTAGCTCTTGCAGCCCTGGCACTTGTATCGTTATCTGCCTGTAAAAACGGTGGTATTTTTGGTAAAAAACAAAGCAAATCATCTGCCACAGGTTGGAATTATGATGATAAAAACATGGGTAATTTTCATGTGGCTAAAGTTAAATATCCAAAAGCTGGGCCTGGTTTAGTATTTGTACAAGGTGGTTCATTTGTTATGGGTGCAAAAGAGGAAGATGTGATGGGAGATTGGAATAACGTACCTCGTAGAGTAACTGTACCTTCTTTTTTTATTGACGAAACTGAAGTTGCAAATGTGCATTACAGAGAGTATTTATATTGGCTAGATAATACCTTTAGTGGTGATACTGCCATTACCGTGAAAGCATTGCCTGATACGTTAGTTTGGAGAGAAGAGCTTGCTTACAATGAACCATATGTTGAGTACTATTTTAGGTATCCATCATACAACTATTACCCAGTTGTAGGTGTATCGTGGCAGCAGGCTCATGATTTTTGTATTTGGCGTACAGATAGAGTTAATGAACTTAACTTGATGAAAAAAGGGTACTTTAAAAAAGATGCTATTAAAAAAGAAATGAAAGGAGGTGGTGCTGAAGGTTCATTTAATACAGAAGCATACCTTACCAACCCTGATTTAATACAAATGGCTAAAGCAAAGCCTAAAAAAACTGATCTTAAAGATATTAATGGTAAGCCTAGGGCAAACGTAAAAATGGAAGATGGTATTTTAAATATGGGCTACCGTTTACCAACTGAAGCAGAGTGGGAATATGCAGCTTATGGTTTGTTAGATCAAAACCCAAATGTTAGAAAGAAAGAAAAAACTAGAGGTGAAGAAAATCGTACTAACCAACAAATTTATTCTTGGGCAAAAAACCCTAATGGCTTAAGAGATAATCGCCGTGGTAGCTGGCAAGGAACCTTTCTAGCTAACTTTAAAAGAGGTAGCGGAGATAATATGGGTATTGCTGGTGGTTTGAATGATAGAGCTGCTATTACAGGGCCAGTAAAATCTTTCTACCCTAATGCATTTGGCTTGTTTAATATGAGTGGTAATGTAAGTGAGTGGGTTGGTGATGTATATAGACCAATGACTTCTTTAGATGGACAAGATTTTAACTACTTCAGAGGTAATAAGTTCCAAAAATTATACAAAAATGCTTCTGGCGAATATGAGAGAGATAGCTCAGGATACTTAAAAAAATCTGACATATCTGACGAGGAAGTTAAAAACAGAGCTAACTACCAAAAAAATAATGTTATCAATTATTTAGATGGTGATTCATCAAGCCAAGTAAATTATGGTTATGGTGTAACTTCTTTAATTAATGATCAATCTAGAGTTATTAAAGGTGGTAGTTGGAATGACAGAGCCTATTGGTTAGCGCCAGGCTCTCGTAGGTATTTGCAGGAAGATCAAAGCTTAAGTACATTAGGTTTTAGATGTGCACAAACTTACCTTGGCCCACCTGAAGGGCCAGGTTTTAAAGACGGAAATAATTTCCCTACAAGAAAACAAAACTCCCGTAAAAAAAGATAAAAAATAGCCCTTCAATAAAATGAGGGGCTTTTTTGTAAGAAGATTTTTTATACAATAGCTTGTTCAATAAATTCATGAATTGTGTTTTATTTTAAATAATTATTTTTATTCAACAATACAAGTAGCACAACACATAATAAATTACAATTTTGGTATGAAATTATTTTGTTTTTTAATACTAGTCAACACATATTATTACAGCTTTGCACAACAAACTGTGTTTGAAAAAAGTGATGGATTAGCTACTGCTACTTATTTTGAAACAATAAATTTTTATAAACAACTTGCTACTTCTCATAAAAGTATAAAAGTTGAAGAAGCTGGCCAAACAGACGCTGGCTACCAGTTACACGTTGTACTACTGAGCAGTGATAATACATTTAACCCTGCCATGTGGCGTAGCAAGCAAAAAGTAATTATACTTATTAATAATGGTATACACCCCGGTGAGCCTGATGGCATAGATGCTAGTATGATGCTTGTAAGAGATGTGGTAAATAAAAAAATAACACTGCCCAATAATGTGGTATTAGCTATCATACCAATTTATAATATTGGTGGTGCACTGAACAGAAATAGCAGTACAAGGGTAAATCAAAATGGGCCACTTAGTTATGGTTTTAGAGGCAATAGCCAAAACTTAGATTTAAATAGAGATTTTACAAAGACAGATACTAAAGAGGCTAGCAGTTTTGCAAAATTATTTCATTGGCTACAGCCAGATATTTTTATTGATAACCATGTAAGCGACGGAGCAGATTACCAACATACCATAACATTAATTACTACTCAATATGATAAATTAGGTGCCACAGCAGGTAATTGGCTAAGAAATATATTTGAGCCAGAAATTTATGAAGGAATGAAGCAAAAAAATTGGGATTTAATACCTTATGTTGAGTTTGATGGAGCAGATTTTAATAAAGGAATAAATATGTTTTACGAGCCACCAAGATACAGCAGTGGCTATGCTGCATTATACGGTACATTTTCTTTTATACCAGAAACACATATGCTAAAACCGTATAAGCAACGGGTGCAAGCCACTTACGATCTCATGGTTACTTTTATTAACAAAGCTTGGAGCAATGCTACTTCAATAAAATTAATTCGTAGTCAACATTTACAACAACAACTAACACAACAAAATTTTGCATTAAAATGGGGATTAGATACAACTAAAAAGGCCAGTATAATTTTTAAAGGTTACCAACAAGATACTGTCATAAGCCAAGCAACAGGATTACCAAAAATGTTTTACAATCATCTAAAACCTTATACAAAAACAGTAACTTATTTTAACCATTTTACAGCACAAAATATTGTTGCAAAACCATTAGCTTATGTAGTACAAATTGGTTGGGGAGCAGTAATTAGCAGGTTGATGGATAATGGTGTACAACTAAAACAATTGCAAAAAGATACTAGTATTTATGTGGCAATTTATAATATTAGTGAGTATAAAAGCAGGTTACAACCTTATGAAAAACACCACAACAACTATGCTGTAAAAACAATAAAAGTGTATGATACAATACGTTTTTTAAAAGGAGATTATATAGTACCACTAAACCAATTGGGTAATAGATACCTTATTGAAATGCTTGAACCTACTGGTGATGATAGCTTTTTTGCTTGGAACTTTTTTGATGCTATTTTGCAGCAAAAGGAGGGCTACAGTGATTATAGGTGGGATGAGGTAGCTGCTGAAATTTTACAAAAAGATAACACTTTAAACCAACAATTAATAAACAAAAAAGCCTCTGATTCAGCTTTTTCAAAAAATGGCCCAGCTATATTAAACTACATTTATAAAAATAGTAAATGGATGGAAAAAGCTTATATGCGTTACCCAATATATAGGATAGAATAAATAATTTATAACTGCTCCTCCTGCCAGGTATGATCAGCTAGGAGCCTAACTTTTGCTACATGTTTAAATGAATTTTTAGTAGCTCTGCCCCATTCATTCGGGCTAATCATACTTATATTGTAGCTTTCATCAGCATTTTCATAAAGGTGGTAAGTTTGGCCAATTATTGGCACAAAATTTAACTTTGCACCGTAAACTATTAGCGATAACTCTTTGCGTTTTTGTATTGCTTGTGCTTGTAATGCTAGGAGCTCCACTTGTTGGCGTATTTGATCTAATTGCATATTAGTTTGCTCCTCCATAGCGGTAAGTACTTTATGCCTTATAACACCATCTTGCGTTGGTTTAATAACTGCACCGCTAACACTAGCACTGTATGGTAGCACACTCATTTGTTTGTGATAAAACTCTATATTGGTATAGTTTTCGTCTTCTTTAGTTTTGCCTTGTTGTGTAATTTTAAGAAAACCATTTGGTTCAATTTGATGAATAATTGTCAACACATTTTCAGTAGATTTTGTAAACCCAATTTCAAAACTTGTACTGCTAACAGAATTGATTTTTATGTGTGTAGCAAATGTTGTATCAGTATATGGCTGCGGTTTTAAATTTGCTAATACACTGTAAGTAGTACCAACAGAGAGATTTTCTAAAGTAACCAAACTACTCTGAAGGGTAATAATTTTTTTATCATCATTAATACTAATTTGCAGTAAACCACTTTTTGGCCTTTGGCCATATTGATATGTACCTTTTTCGGGAAATAATTGCCAAGCAGCAATAAAATTATACGCTATACTCATGAAAAATTTTAGGCTGCAAAGGTAATACTAGTAGCCTTATCGAATTGTTTCGATATACAAAAAAACCGTATCAATTAATTTTTATCAATGGATACGGTTATGTATTTTGTTAAAATAATTTTAAAATTTAGGACAGGGTATACCTTTAGATTCTACTTTCTTTTTAATGTAAATAACTGAAAATTCAGAACCTCCTCTGCTTGATGTGGCTGTTTTTAAACTACTAGTATTTACATCATAACTTGCACCTATTCTAAAACTGCCTACCTCTAAACCAACATAGGGAATAATTGCATCGTTTAGCCTAACCCATGAGCCTAAAAATATACTTGCAGCAGCATCTACATCGCTATAAGCGTTAAAATTATAACTCACTGCTCCACCTATTACAGTTTCGCTAGCTTTTGCTTGTATTTGATGTATTACTGAACCATTAAAACTTACTTGATCATTAATTGGTACAGTACCACCACCGTGAAAAGTAATACGGCTGGCTAAATAGTAGTTGTTATCTTGAAAGCCAACTTTGGGTCTATTTACGTGGTAAGCAGAAACACCTGCATAATAATTATTGCTACCGTTGCTAGAGCCTGAAAATAAAAGACCAGCATTTAAGTCAACATAATTTTGGTTAGTTCCATTGCTTAAAACTTCTTTTTTACTTACATCAGTAAATCCATTTGCTTGTAACATTGATTCGTAGGTGAGGCTAGATTGATCTAACGTTAAACTACTATATGTGCCTTGAAAACCAGCACCAATGGTATTGTAGCCATCTTCATCTAATGCTTTGTGGTATGATAAAGATACGCTACCAAAATTAATTTTTAATTGATTATTTGCACTAGCATCACTTAGGCCTGAAAGGCCAAAACCAAAAACATCGCCTTGCGGTAATTTGTTTTTCAAAATACTAAAGTCAATTGAACCGCTAGTGGTTACATAAGCTTTTGGTATAGATGGCCATTGATCTCTGTGGTTTACGGCAAGCCTAAAATCACCATCAAATTTACCTGTAAATGCAGGGTTTAAAGTAAGCGGTGAGGCATAAAATTGAGAAAAATGAGGATCTTGTGTGTATGCAAGAGTTGCTGTAAATAAGCAAATAAAACAAAGTAAAAATAGTCTCATATTAGTCGTGATTATCCCTTAAAGATAGTAAAATTTTGTAAAAAGCTGTCTTGATAGTTAAAAACTTCTTAAAAATTAAAATTTTTTTTAATGGCACACGTTATTGCTGCATTTTAGGGCCATAAGCAAGGTCTCCAGCATCTCCAAGGCCAGGTATAATATAGCCTTTGGCTGATAACTCATCATCAATTGCACCACACCAAATAGTAGCTTCAGGCTCAGCAGCTTGCAAGGTTTCTATTCCTTTTGTAGCAGCAATAGCACATACTACATGTAATTTTTTTATGGTGCCAGCTTCTCTTATATATTGTATAGCTTTTACTAGGCTTGCACCTGTAGCCAACATAGGGTCGCTAACAATTACAACTCTACCATCAATGGGTGGGCAACTCATATATTCCAGCGCTATTTCAAAACTGCCATCTGCATTGTGTTTTCTATAAGCACTTAAAAAGGCATTGTCGGCTCTGTCAAAATAACTAAGTAAACCATTATGCATGGCTAAACCTGCTCTTAAAATGGTGGCCAACACTGGCTGATCTTTTAAAACTTTGCAATGAGACATACCCATTGGGGTTTCAATTTCTTGATCTTCAGTTTCCATTTCTTTACTTATTTCGTAGCCAATAACTTCTGCAATACGTTCTAAATTTCTACGAAATCTAAGTCTATCTTGCTGTATATGTTTGTTACGCAACTCACTTACCCAATTACTTATTAAGCTATGCTCTGCACTAAAATTGTGTACCATTTTTTACCTATTTACTTTTAAACAACAATACGTTAAAAAATTTTATTAGCCAGCAAAACTATTACATAATCATAATGTATTGCTATTTTTGAGAGCATAAATAAACTAAAATTACAATTATGAAAAGCGCTTTTTTACTTTTACTTGTTTTGATTAGCATTTACGCTTGCAATAATAATGGCGTTGTAAATGAAAAGTCAGAAAAAAATTATGAAAAAGCAAAGGAGAGTTTAGCTGCAGTAGAACAAAAAAACCCCTCAAAATTTTTGGTTGTAGAAGGTGATAAAAAGAAAAACTTAATTGGCCAAACTGTTGTAAAAGGAAAAATTACTAACACAGCAAAAATGGTAAGTTTTAAAGATATTCATATAAAACTACAATTTTACAGTAAAACATCAACTTTGTTGGAAGAAGATGTGGAAACTGTATATGACGTTGTTAACCCTGGCCAAACCATATCATTTAAAACAAAATATTACACCCCAAAAGGCACTGATAGCTTAGCCTTAATTGTAATTGATGCAAAACACTAATTAGGATAGTATTGCAAAACTATCGCCATCAAATAATCCTTTATCACTCAATTTTAAATGTGGTATTACCAATAATGCCATAAATGACAGTGTCATAAAAGGTGCCGCAAGTGTACTTCCTAAATGCTTGGTTGCAAAATTATTTATAGCCGTGTACTGGGCAGCAACTAAAAACCCATCTTCTGCACTCATTAAACCAGCAATGGGCAAAGGCAAAATTTCATCTTGCACACCATCAGTTGCAGCAATACCACCTTTTTCATTAATAATTAAATTTACAGCTCTGCAAATGCTTTCATCTGTAGTTCCTACTGCTACAATATTATGGCTATCATGTGCAACGCTAGATGCTATGGCACCCATTTTTAACCCAATATTTTTAATAAAACTTACCGCTACAGGAGCATTATAATATCTATTTATAACTACAATTTTTAAAATATCATCAGCCATATTAGGGCTTAAAAACCCATCTATTACTGTTACTGGTTTTTCAAGTTTATTGGTTATTAGTTGGCCTTCTAAAGCTTCAATAACCAACATAGTTTGTTGGTTTGCGAATGCTTTTATCTTAAAATCACCTATATTTTTTGGGCTGCAATTAAATTTGTTTATTACACTTGTTTCAATGGTTTGTATCAACGATCTGCCGTTTTCTGCCACAAGCTCTCCATCAATATAAGTTTGAGAAACTACAAAATCAGTAAGATTGTTAACTATAATGCAGTCTGCAGCATCGCCAACATGTAAGCTGCCATTTTTCATTTTGTAATGTATTATTGGGTTTATGCAGGCTGCCTGAAGCACTTTAAAAACATTTATACCAAATGCCACAGCTCTTGCACACAATTGGTTTATATGGCCCTCTGCTAGGCTATCAGGGTGTTTGTCATCACTGCAAAACATCATTTGGTTGTAGTGCTCATTTAAAAGGGGAATCAATGCATCAAAATTTTTAGCTGCACTTCCTTCTCTTATTAAAATTTTCATGCCAAATTGTAATTTATCTAAAGCTTCTTCTGCAGTAAAACATTCATGGTCTGTTGCTCCACTGCCTTCGGCAGCATCAATATTGTTAGGCATATCTCTTATTGAAATAGCATCAATATATTTTTTTGCCAATTCTCCTCTAAGCCCAGGTGCATGACCATCAACCGGCTTGCCAATTTTTTTTGCAGCTGCTATTTTTTGCAATACTTCTTCATCACCATCTAGCACTCCAGGAAAATTCATCATTTCACTTAAGTAAAATATTTCTGGCATGGCAAGTAAAGTCTCTACATCATTTACGGTTATTGCATCTCCTGCGGTTTCAAAAATTGTAGCTGGTACACAACTAGGAGCACCAAAATGAAATTTAAAAGGCACTTGTTTTCCATTTTCAATCATATACTGTACGCCCTCCATACCGCATACATTTGCAATTTCGTGGGGGTCACTAATGGTACCTGTTGTGCCATGTATTACTGCTAATTTTGCAAACTCACTAGGTATAAGCATGCTGCTTTCAATATGTACATGGCTATCAATAAAGCCAGGTAAAATGTAGGGCAGTTTAGTATTTTCATTACCTAATCTTGTTATATTTTTTATTAGTTTATTCTCAATTATTAGTTCACCAAAATATATCTGTTGGTTTATAATATCTACAATATTTCCTGTTAAAATGATACTGTTTTTCATCGTTTATAAGGGAGTTTAACCGCTTGTAAAGTAATTACATTTTATTAAATCATTACTAATAAAAATTTATTATTACCTAATATATTTGTAAAAAAATTACATAAA
>JANMAV010000260.1:0-21742 GCA_031360055.1 Ferruginibacter sp. | reverse complement strand
CCTTAAGCTCACTAAAAATGAGTTGTACTTTATCTCTAAAAATGGGCAGTAAATTACGTTCCATACTATCTTTCACGGGCTTCATCAAAATATCTCCAGCCTTTGTAAGCCCACCAAATAATACAATAGCTTGTGGCGATGAAAACATTACAAAATTGGCTAGTGCCATTCCTAAAATATCGCCTGTACTTTTAAAAACTTTTTGTGCTAGGGAATCACCACTTACTGCAGCATCAAAAATCATTTTACTATCAAGGTCTTCTAAGGGTATGTTTCTTAATACACTTGGCTCATCAGTACCAGCCATATACTCTTTAGCAGTAATAGTTACACCAGTTGCACTTGCATAACTTTCAAGGCTGCCATGGCTACCGGTATTTGGGTGTAATCTACCACCTGGCACTACAATAGTGTGGCCAAGTTCTCCTGCAAATCCATCATGGCCAAGTATTAATTCTCCATTGGCAAATATGCCACTACCAACTCCAGTTCCTAAAGTAATCATTATAAAATCTTTCATACCTCTAGCTGCACCATACATCATTTCTCCTACAGCAGCTGCATTGGCATCGTTAGTTAGTTTGGCAACGATTCCAAACTTTTCTGTCATTAATTTTGCTAAGGGTACAATACCTTTCCAATGTAAATTTGGAGCATGGTCTATGGTGCCAGTGTAAAAATTACCATTAGGTGCACCCATTCCAATGCCTACAATATTAATGCCTTCTAATTTTTCAATTTCTGGTTGCAATTTTTCGTATAAAGCAGTTACAAAATCATCAATGTTAGGATATCTATCAGTCTTTATACTTCCTTCAAAAACAATTTGACCACGGTGGTTTACTATACCATATTTTGTATTAGTGCCACCAATATCAATACCTATTGCATGTTCGTTAGATATATCTATCATTGCGTTATACTTTTTTGTGTTTGGATAAGGTTTACTAAGCTGTTTTTTCATCGTAATTAATACCCTGCTTGCTCAATATACTCTTTGCCAAAATAGCAAATAAAACCAAATATGCAAAGCATAATACAGGTACAAAAAATGATTGATGAATACCTATTAAATCAGATAATTTGCCTTGTATAGGTGGAATAATACCACCACCTAAAATCATCATAATTAAAAAAGCAGAACCTTGTGTAGTATATTTTCCTAATCCAGCAATTGATAGTGTAAATATTGATGGCCACATAATGGAGCAAGCTAAACCACCGCTTAAAAAAGCATAAATAGCAATTGTACCCGTGCTAAACAAACCTATTAACATGGCTACTACTCCCATAACGCCAAAAAATAATAAAGTTTTTGTTGGATTATCTTTACTTAAATAAGCAGCAGCCATTTGTATAGCCACACACAAAATATACCAATATAAAGGTGTAATATTATGTCCTGCAGCTGATGTTAAACCTATAACTACCCCAAAGGCAATAAATGGAGCAATAAGTTTTAATATATTTTTGGTACTAGTACTAAAATTAAAGGCTGCAACTGACCCTGTCCATCTGCCAATCATTAAACTTCCCCAGTACATGGCTATAAAAGGAGCAATTTCTGATGACCTGTAACCACCAAATTCTTTTTGCTTCAATAATTCTCCTAGGTTGCTTCCAATAGCTACTTCAACGCCAACATATACAAAAATTGCTAGCATTCCAAGTACTAATTGAGGATATTGCATTGCACCCCAACCTTCTTTTTGTTTATTAGCTATTGAATTTAGAACCGGTAATCCAATTGCTACTAATGCCAATGCAATTAACAACCACGTTAAGCGCTTTTGCTCAATAGGTTTCATAATTCCAGCAATTTCGTCTGATTGAATTTTATATGAATCTTTTATACTTTTTATTTTAGTATAAACAACATCTTTTTCAGCTGTAGATTTTCCAGTTAATGAACATTCTAAATCAGTAATTTCGGTACTCTGAGCTGCAAAACTACTTTTAATAGTTTCTATTTTGTCAATATTTTCTCCTTTATAGCTTGAAAAAACAGGTACAAAAGCCATTATTAATAAACCCGTCATTATCAATAAACTTCTTAATGCTTTCATGGCTTTTTCAGGTTTTTCTTCGTTCACTCCAGATGGAACTTTTTTTGAAAAAGCAAATAGAGCAGCTGCACCAATAAATAGTACACCTACACATGTATACAGTATAATAATTTTTATCAGTGGGAGTTTATTAATTTCGGCATCACAAACTGTAGCAGCAGAGCCAAAAAGAGCTATAGCTACAACCAGTGGACCAATAGTTGTACCTAAAGAATTTATTGCACCTCCTAAATTTACCCTAGTATTACCCGTAGAGGAATCTCCAAGTGCAATTGCAAAAGGCTGTGCACTTGTTTGTTGTAAGGAAAAACCTAGTGCCACAACAAATAATCCCATCAACATACCTGGAAAAGTTTTTCCATTTACTGCTAAAATCATTACGGCTGCACCAACTGCCGAAAATAATAATCCATACACAATACTTTTTTTGAAGCCCCATGTACCTATTAAATCTTTGCCGGCAAGGGTACCATAAACAAATAATAATAATGCACCGATGTAATAAGCAAGGTAAAATGCAAAATCTACTAATTGACTTTGAAACTGATCTAGGTGAAAGTAGTTTTTACAGAAGGGAATAAAAACACTATTACCAGCAGCTATAAAGCCCCAAAAAAAGAACACAGTTACTAGTGTACCTAAAGCTCCATAATTGGTTGGTATAAATTTGCCAGATGGGTTTTCTTGCAATTTGTCATCAATGTGTGCTATCATTTTTAATTTGGTTTTGATGCTCAAAATAGTGCAAATAATTATTAACAAAAAAATAATTTGTTTTTTGAATTAAAATTTTGGCAACGTTTGCAATTTTGAAATTTATTAACCAATGTTATTTTTTTTAAAATATACTTCTTACATTCAATTTTATAATAGCCAAATAAAAATAGGTATTAAAAAAACCAACAATGGAAATTTTACATGTTACTGCCGAGTGTTACCCTATGGCAAAAGTTGGTGGCCTGGCAGATGTAGTAGGGGCTTTACCAAAATATCAAACCGAGTTAGGGCATATTGCTAAAGTGGTGATGCCCATGTATCGTACAAAGTTTTTGTATGAAAACAATTGGGATGTAGTGCACAAAGGCAACTTTACTATGGGCACTAACAATTTTGAATTTACAATTATAAAAGAAACTGAAAACAAATTAGGTTTCGATTTGTATTGTGTAGATATTAATGGTTTATTAGACAGAGAAAAGGTGTATGGGTACGATGATGATACAGAAAGATTTGTAGCGTTTCAAATAGCAGTACTAGAGTGGGTTGTACGTTGGGAGCATAGGCCAAACATAATTCATGTACATGATTACCATGCTGGATTAATACCTTTTATGATGCAGGAGTGTTATGCTTACGCCAACCTAAAAACAGTACCAACTCTACTTACCATACATAATGCACAATACCAAGGCTGGATGGATTGGAACAAGGCTACATACTTTCCTGCATGGAATACATGGCGATGGGGAATGCTTGATTGGCAAAATATGATAAACCCCTTAGCTTGTGCTATAAAATGTGTGCACAAAGTAAATACTGTGAGCCAAGGTTATATGCTAGAATTGTTAGATAATGCTAACGGGTTAGAAAATTTATTTAAGACAGAGTATGCAAAATGCAGTGGTATAATAAATGGTATTGATAATGAAGTGTGGAACCCCAAAACAGACAGCTTCATAATGGATAACTATACAACTAAAGATGTAGTTGCTGGTAAAAAATTAAATAAGAAAAAGCTTTGTGATGATTTTAATTTAAAAGAATCATTACCCTTATTTGTTTTTATAGGTAGATTGGTGGCTGAAAAAGCTGCTGACCTTTTGCCTGAAGCTATTATGAGTGCATTAAACAGATATGAAGGAGAACTAAATTTTTTAATATTAGGAAGCGGTGACCCTGCAGTAGAACAGGCACTAACAGCTATGCAAAGTAGTTACATTGGTTACTACAATACACAAATAACTTATAACGAAAAACTAAGCCACCAAATGTATGCTGGGGCTGATTTTTTATTAATGCCTAGTAGAGTAGAGCCCTGTGGCTTAAACCAACTGTATGCTTTGCGATATGGCACTGTACCTCTGGTAAGGCGTACAGGAGGTTTAAAAGATACAGTAATTGATATTGATGAGCCAAATGGATTTGGTTTATGCTTTGATAATGCCAGTTTGTATGATATTGATATTTCTATACAAAGAGCTTTAGAGTTATATGCCAATACAAAAAAGCTTACTGCAATGCGACAGCAAATGATGCAAATAAATAATAGTTGGGTAGCTAGTGCCCAACAATATATAAACCTATACACATCTATTAATTAAAAATTTTTTATGATAAGCAAACAAGTTTTAGCAGTGATTTTGGGCGGTGGTGCAGGTAGTCGTTTGTATCCATTAACGGCAACTCGTAGTAAGCCAGCTGTACCTATTGCAGGTAAATACAGGTTAGTAGATATTCCTATTTCTAATTGTATTAATAGCTCTATAAACCGTATGTATGTGCTTACACAATACAACTCAGCCTCATTAAACAAGCATATAAAAAACACCTATCAATTTAGCGGTTTTAGTAGTGGCTTTGTAGATATTTTAGCAGCAGAGCAAACTCCTGATAGCCCAGGTTGGTATCAAGGTACGGCAGATGCTGTAAGGCAATCATTAAAGCATATTGAGAAAAACGATTTTGAATATATTTTAATTTTAAGTGGTGATCAACTGTACCAAATGGACTTTGCAGAAATGATTGATAACCACGTAGCAGCTAAAGCAGATATAACTATTGCCACCATACCTGTTGGGCTTAGAGAGGCCACTGAGTTTGGAATTTTAAAAGCAAATGAGCAAAATACCATTACCTCATTTATTGAAAAACCAGCGGCCGATTTGTTGCCTAATTGGGTGAGTGATACTGGTGCAGACATGAAAGCGATGCAACGTAATTATTTAGCATCGATGGGCATTTACATTTTTAGTAAAAAAGTATTGTTTGATTTGTTGCTCAGTGAAAAACCTGATGCTACTGATTTTGGCAAAGAAATAATACCCGACGCAATTGAAAAATATAAAGTTATAAGCTACCAATATGGAGGGTATTGGACAGATATTGGAAATATTTATTCATTTTTTGAAGCCAACTTGGCCTTAACAATGGATATACCTCCATTTAATTTATTTGACAATCAAAAAATGATATTTAGTAGAGCAAGAATGTTGCCACCTGCTAAAATGAGTGGTACTACAATTACGCAAAGTCTTATTGCCGAAGGCTGTATTATTCATGCAAAATCTATAGCAAACTCTGTTATTGGTATTAGAAGTAGGGTAGGGCATGGCACTGTGCTAGAAAGTTGTTATGTAATGGGTAATGATTTTTATGAAACTATTGCAGAAATTGCTCACAATGCCGATCATGGTGTACCAAAAGTAGGAATAGGAGATAACTGTGAACTTAAAAATGTAATAACCGATAAGGATTGTAGAATTGGAAACAATGTAAAACTTATTGGTGGCAATCATTTGGCAGATAGCGATCACTCATTGTATACCGTAAAAGATGGTATAGTGGTTGTAAAAAAAGGAGCTACTATTATGGATGGGTTTGAGTTGTAAGTAGCATAAAAAATTGAAACTACATTTTATAAAATTCAATTTATTAATCTAAAAAAACTTGTAAAGTAGCATTACTAGTTTTATATTTGCACAAATTATAAAAGCATGGAAACAGCAAAAAAATCGAGAGGAATTTATTGGGTATTAACGTTGGTATCTATTGTAGCATTTTTTGCTGTGTATGCTGTTGGTGGTGGGTACTGCTCATTGGTATTACCTTTTATTGTTACTTGGTTTGCAATGGCAATGGATTTATTGTAAAAAAATTATTATGATATTAAAAAAACGCTGCAAATTTTGTAGCGTTTTTTTGTATTGAGAATTTTGTAATAAATGTTTATCACTATTTTATTGGTAAACAAAATTTCTTATGCACTAATAAAAATAGGCTATTCCAAAACAATGGGATAGCCTATTTTTTTATTAACAACTACATTTATTTTACTTCTTCAAACTCTGCATCAGTTACATCATCGTTAGATGCTGCATTTGCAGGTTGCTCAGCTCCGGGCTGTGCTTGCTCAGCGCCACCTGCTTGGGTATCTTTATACATATCTTCGCTAGCGGTAGCCCATGCTGCATTCATTTCAGTTGTAGCGGTATCAATAACTGCTAAATCTTGGCTCTTGTGAGCAGCTTTTAGTTTTTCTAAGGCTGCTTCAATTGGAGCTTTCTTTTCAGCAGGTATTTTTTCGCCAAACTCTTTTAACTGCTTTTCTGTTTGAAAAATTAAGCTATCTGCTTGATTAATTTTTTCAATTTTTTCCTTCTCAATTTTATCGCCTGCTTCATTTGCTTTAGCTTCATTTTTCATTTTTTCAATTTCTTCTTTGCTAAGGCCACTACCAGCTTCTATCTTAATTTTTTGCTCTTTACCTGTGCCTTTATCTTTTGCACTTACACTTAAAATACCATTGGCATCAATATCAAATGTTACTTCAATTTGTGGTACACCTCTTGGTGCTGGTGGTAAATCAGCTAGGTTAAATTTACCTAAACTTTTATTTTGGCTAGCTAATGGTCTCTCACCTTGTAGTACGTGTATTTCCACACCAGGTTGGTTATCAGCAGCGGTGCTAAATGTTTCAGATTTTTTTGTAGGGATAGTGGTGTTGCTTTCTATTAACCTAGTCATTACGCCACCCATAGTTTCTATACCAAGGCTTAATGGAGTAACGTCAAGTAACAATACATCTTTAATATCTCCACTTAATACAGCACCTTGTATGGCAGCACCAATTGCTACAACCTCATCGGGGTTTACACTACGATTGGCTTTTTTACCAAAATACTTTTCTACAAGTTCTTGTACTTTTGGAATACGGCTACTACCACCAACTAATATAACTTCATCTATTTGGCTTACGCTTAGGCCAGCATCTTTTAAAGCTGCTTCACAAGGCTTTAAACAACGATCAAATAATTTGTCAGCTAATGCTTCAAATTTAGCCCGGGTAAGCTTTTTTACTAAATGCTTTGGCACACCGTCTACAGCAGTAACATAAGGTAAATTTATTTCTGTTTCTGTACTGCTACTTAATTCAACTTTTGCTTTTTCGGCAGCTTCTTTTAGGCGTTGTAGTGCCATTGGGTCTTTACGTAAATCTATAGCTTCATCTGCTTTAAATTCATCTGCCAGCCAATCCATTATTACTTTATCAAAATCATCTCCACCTAAGTGAGTATCACCATTGGTACTTTTTACTTCAAAAACACCGTCTCCTAATTCAAGTACAGAAATATCGAATGTACCACCACCAAGGTCAAATACAGCAATTTTTTGATCTTGCCCTTTTTTATCTAAACCATAAGCTAAAGCAGCTGCAGTAGGCTCATTTACTATTCTTTTTACAGTAAGGCCAGCAATTTCGCCAGCTTCTTTTGTGGCTTGACGTTGTGCATCGTTAAAGTATGCAGGCACGGTTATTACTGCTTCAGTAACTTCTTGTCCTAAATAATCTTCAGCAGTTTTTTTCATTTTTTGTAATACCATTGCACTAATTTCCTGTGGTGTATACAACCTGCCATCTATATCAATTCTTACGGTATTATTGTCACCTTTTGCAACCTTGTAGCTCCAGTGGCTACTTTCTTCGGTAACCTCATCAAACCTACGGCCCATAAAACGCTTTACACTGCTTATTGTATTTTGTGGGTTCGTAATAGCTTGACGTTTTGCTGGGTCACCAACTTTACGTTCGCCATTTTTTAGAAAACCAACTACTGAGGGTGTAGTTCTACGCCCTTCATCATTTGCTATTACTACTGGTTCATTTCCTTCCATAACTGATACACAACTGTTGGTAGTACCAAGGTCTATACCTATTATTTTTCCCATAATTTATTTGTATTTTTTGTTCACTGTAGGTATTCAATGATTGTGCCAACGGGGTATGAGTGCAAAAATGGCAGTTTTACTTAAACTTAATGCTTAAATGTAAAATATTTTTGAGTAACAAAACTTATGGCTACAATGATAGTAGTGGCCATTAATTGGGAGCCAAACTTATGTATATGCCATACTTCAATAAAAAGCATTAACAAATAATAGTTGATGATAAGATTACTAAAGAAGGATAAAAAGTACCTAAATAACTGAATTCTTCCACGTAACAATGAAGTTGTAAAAACCACATACTTATTTAAAATAAAACCAAATACAAAGTTGAAACAAAAGGCTACAAATAATGCTGCATTATGTGATTTTAGTATAATGTCATAAAAATTAACGGTTTCGCCATCAAACACATAGTTAATTAGCACATAATAAATGGTTAATCCTAAAACCATATTTGCACCTCCACATGCTGCATATCTAAAAGTTTGCAGTGGCATTATCCTTTTAAAGAGTGGATAAAAAAAATCGAGTATGGTGGTTAAAAGTTTCAAAAAGCCCCCCTAAGTCCCCCCGAAGGGGGGATTTGGGAGTATAATAATTTGTAGGTCGTTATAAAATTTGAAAATGGCACTTTAAATTATTTAGTTCTTCATATTATATTTTAAAGTACTGTACTAAGTTCCCCCTTCTGATGACAGGGGGCTTTTTCGGCCACAGTACCTACTTATACAATTCTTCCCTCACCTCCTTAACCCTTTCATCAGCTAAATATTCATCGTAGGTCATTAATTTATCTATCATACCGTTTGGGGTAATTTCAATTATACGGTTGGCTACAGTTTGCATAAACTGGTGATCATGTGTGGTAAGCATTACTACACCAGGAAAATTTACCATACTATCGTTAAAGGCAATAATGCTTTCCAAATCAAGATGGTTGGTAGGTTCATCTAAAATAAGGGCATTAGGGTTTTGCAGCATCATTTTACTTACCATGCAGCGTACTTTTTCGCCACCACTAAGTACATTTGTTTTCTTTAAAATTTCATCTCCAGTAAACAACATTTTGCCTAAAAATCCACGAATAAAATCTTCGTCTACATCTTTGGTTTGTGGCGGAACGTACTGTCTAAGCCAATCCATTAAATTATATTGGCTGCCTTCAAAAAATTCTGTATTATCGTTAGGTAAATATGCATTAGTAATTGTTGTGCCCCACTCGTAAGTGCCTGTATCAGCAGGGGTTTTACCGTTTATTACTTCAAAAAAATAGGTAAGTGCCATAGGGTCTTTACTTAAAAAGGCAACCTTATCAGTTTTTGAAATATCAAAGTTTAATTTGCTAAACAACAGTTTTCCATCTACTTTTTTTGATAAGCCTTCTACCTTTAATATATCGTTGCCTACTTCTCTTTCGGGCTTAAAAATAATGCCTGGGTATTTACGGCTACTTGCTGTAATATCTTCAAAAACCAATTTATCCAAGGCCTTTTTTCTACTTGTTGCTTGCTTACTTTTACTGGCATTAGCGGAGAAACGAGCAATAAATTCCAATAAATCTTTTTTCTTATCCTCAGCCTTTTTATTTTTATCAGATGCTTGCCTAGCTGCCAATTGAGAACTTTCGTACCAAAAGCTATAGTTACCAGTGTATATTTTTATTTTACCTTTATCCACATCGGCCACATGGGTACAAACGGCATCTAAAAAGTGCCTATCATGGCTCACTACTAAAACAATGTTTTGGTAATCCGCTAAAAAGTTTTCAAGCCAAGCAATAGTTTCCACATCAAGGTTATTGGTAGGCTCATCTAGCAACAAAATATCGGGGTTGCCAAACAATGCTTGTGCTAAAAGCACCCTTACTTTTATATTAGCACCAATATCTTTCATTAGCTGCTGATGTAAATCATCTTTTACCCCAAGCTCACTTAATAGTGTAGCAGCATCACTTTCGGCGGTATAGCCACCCATTTCGCCAAACTGTTCTTCTAACTCACCGGCTTTTAAACCATCAGTTTCACTAAAATCTTCTTTAGCATAAATGGCATCTCTTTCGTGCTGTACTTGCCACATTTTTTTGTGGCCCATTAATACGGTATTAAGCACTGAAATTTCATCAAAAGCAAATTGGTTTTGGGCTAATACTGCCATACGTTCACCTGGCGTAATACTTACCGTACCTTTATTTGGCTCAATTTCGCCACTTATAATTTTTAAAAAGGTACTTTTACCAGCACCATTTGCACCTATAACACCGTAGCAATTTCCTTTTGTAAAACTGGTATTTACTTCATCAAAAAGTACCCTTTTGCCATAAGCAAGGGTAACGTTATTTACACTTATCATAATTGTTTAAAATGGCGGCAAAAATAGTTGTTAGTAACGATATTTTGAGGTTTTGAGGGCATCATTTTAAGACAGATTTAAAAAGGTGAATAGATTTTAAGTATTTGGTTTAAGATTTCGCCACTGATTAGCTGATTTGAAAAAACATTATTTAAAAAATCTGCAAATCTGCGGCTAAAAAACTAATTCAATTGTATTTAACCATATTTCTCCCCAAATTCCTAACCCCAAAGTCCCATTTCCTCAGCTAAAGCCTAAAAATCCATCCTTCGCTACTTCCAACTAAATAATTTTATGTATTTTTACCAATATGAGCATTGTTACCAAACTGCAAAAAGCTGTTGTTAATAGCCTTACAAGTCTTTACAATAAACCTTTTACAGATAAAGATTTTCAAATTAATCAAACCAAGCCTGAGTTTGTAGGAGATTATACAGTTGTTTTATTTTCATTATTAAAAAATGTAGGTAAAAGCCCTGATGAGCTTGGTAATGCACTAGGTATTCATTTAATAGAGAATAATAATGAGCTTTTTACTTCATTTAACATCATAAAGGGATTTTTAAATATAGAAGTGTCTGACAAGTTTTGGGTAGAATTGGTAACCACTAATTACCAAGATGTGTGCTATGGTAAGCACCCCTTAAATGGTAAAAAAGTTATGGTTGAGTATTCCTCACCAAATACAAATAAACCCTTACACTTAGGGCACTTACGCAATAATTTTTTAGGTTGGAGTGTGGCCGAGATTTTAAAAGCCTACGGCTATAAAGTGTTTAAAAGTTGTATTGTTAATGATAGGGGAGTACACATATGTAAAAGTATGATTGCTTGGCAATTGTTTGCCAATGGCGCTACACCACAAAGCACCGCCACAAAAGGCGATCATTTTGTGGGAGAATATTATGTAAAGTTTAATGATGAACACAAACGCCAAACCGCTGAATTAGTGGCAACAGGCATTGCACAAAAAGAAGCTGAAAAGCAAGCCCCCATTATGCTAGCTACACAGCAAATGTTACAAGATTGGGAGGCCGGCAAACCTGAAGTAATGCAGCTTTGGCAAACTATGAACAGTTGGGTGTACGATGGTTTTGATGTAACCTACAAAAATATTGGTAGTGATTTTGATAAAACATATTACGAAAGCAATACCTATTTATTGGGTAAAGAAATAGTGCAACTAGGGCTTAGTAAAAACGTATTTACCAAAAAAGAAGATGGTAGTGTGTGGATAGATTTAACAGCCGATGGGCTTGATGAAAAATTGGTACTCCGTAAAGATGGTACAAGCGTTTACATAACACAAGATATTGGGCTTGCACAACAAAAATATGACGAATATGGCATTGATGAAAGCATTTATGTAATTGGCGATGAGCAAAATTATCACATGAAAGTACTTAAGCTTATAGCTCAAAAGCTAGGCGTAGCAAGTGCAGAAGCTATTCATCATTTAAGCTACGGCATGGTAGAATTGCCTAGTGGTAAAATGAAAAGTAGAGAAGGCACTGTGGTAGATGCTGACGATTTAGTAGCCGAAATGATTGCTACTTCACGGAAGCATACAGAAGAATTAGGCAAGGTAAACGATTTTACCGCCGATGAATTAACCGACTTGTACAACGTAATTGGGCTTGGTGCAATGAAATTTTATTTACTAAGAGTTGACCCAAAAAAGAAGATGGTTTTTAACCCTGAGGAGTCAATAGATTTTCATGGTTTTACGGGGCCATTTGTACAATACACATATGCCCGTATAAAAAGTATTTTGCGTAAAGAGCCATTTAATGATACGGCAATATCTACCACTCTATTAAAGAGCGAAAAGGATATTGCTGTAATTGCAGAGCAGTTTATAGCCGTTATTGCAGAGGCTGCAAAGGAGCTTGATCCATCAAAAATTGCTATGTACATTTTTAATGTAGCCAAAACTTTTAATACTTTTTACAGCGATTTATCTATTGCAAAAGCAGAGAGCGAAGAGAAAAAACAATTGCGTTTACAATTAGCAAGTTTAACGGCAATTATACTAAAAAGTGGGATGCAGTTGTTAGGGGCAAGGGTGCCGGAGAGGATGTAGTACATAGCCCCCGCCCCCCCAAAGGGGGGATTAAAACGGCGGTGTTCAAACCGAATTACAAACTCTTAAAATATCAAAATAAATAATTTAAAATAGAAAAATGATGACTGAAAATAATGAAGCTCAAAAATCCCCCCTTCGGGGGGTGGGGGGGCTTGGTTCTGGGGTCTCAAAAATAGGCGTTCTTACAAGTGGTGGTGATAGCCCAGGTATGAATGCTGCTGTCCGTGCTGTAGTACGTACAGGTATATATCATGGCATGGAGGTATATGGCATTTACAGAGGCTATACAGGTATGGTGGAAGGAGATATACAAAAGTTAGAAACTAGGAGTGTGGCAAACATAATTCAACGTGGTGGCACCATGCTTAAAACCTCTCGTTGTAATGAATTTTTAACTAAAGAAGGCCGTCAAAGAGCATACGAAAACCTTAAGAAATTTGGTATAGAAGGGTTGGTAATTATTGGCGGCGATGGTAGTTTTAGAGGAGCACAAACATTTAGTAACGAGTATGATATTCCTTGCATAGGCTTACCTGGTACTATTGATAAAGACATTGCAGGCACAGATTTTACTATTGGTTTTGATACTGCTGTAAATACTGCTGTAGAAGCAATAGATAAAATAAGAGATACTGCTGATGCACATGATCGTCTTTTTATTATTGAAGTAATGGGTAGAGATGCAGGATACATAGCCCTTCACAGCGGTATAAGTACAGGAGCTGAACATATTTTAATACCAGAACGTAAAACTAGTGTTTCAGATTTAATAACTTCTTTACATGAAAAGAAGCATCGAAAAAAACTAGTTAATTTAATAGTAGTTGCTGAAGGCGAAGATTTTGGTGGAGCTGATGAATTAGCCAAACACATAAAAAAAGTAATGCCCGAACAGGAGCTCAGAGTGTGCATTTTAGGGCACATACAAAGAGGGGGTGCACCAAGTTGTTTTGATAGAGTAATTGCAAGCCGTATGGGCTACCATGCTGTGGAGTGTTTGATACAAGGACGTTTCAATGTTTTTATTGGCATAGTGAACAATAATATGAAATACACACCATTAAATGAAGCTGTAAAAAAGAAACAGGTGATAAGTGAAGAGTGGATGAAGATTGTGAAGATTTTGGCGACTTAGTTGGTTGGTTGGTTGATTAGTTGATTTGTAATTGGTAATTTGTAATTGGTAATTTATAATTAGGTTCTAACATTTCAGCAGCTTTTAAATTAAAGTTGTTCTTTCTGGTTCTTCGTGATCGTTGTTTCGTTGTGTGAAAAAATTGTTTCGTTGTTTGATTTTTTTAAATTCTCATTGAGTTCTCACATTTGAACATTGATTATTGAAAATTGTATATTTATAATTTTCTTCTTTAAAATATTACACCTAAAAGGTATCTCTCATGTCAAAAAATTTAACAAAATATCTCCATGCTGGTATGGATAAAGCTGCTGGGCTGGCTCACTCACAAAAGCGTACAAAAATTGTAGCAACTGTAGGCCCAGCTTGCGATACGTATGAAAAACTTTTATCCTTGGTGCAAGCTG
Source organism: Ferruginibacter sp. (assembly GCA_031360055.1). Classification (GTDB taxonomy): domain Bacteria; phylum Bacteroidota; class Bacteroidia; order Chitinophagales; family Chitinophagaceae; genus Ferruginibacter. Next base: position 7,753 of record JANMAV010000260.1, on the reverse strand, counting down.
GAGTAAATGTTTTTAGACTAAACTTTAGCCATGGTAGCCACGAAGACAAACTTTTAGTAATTGAAAAAATTAGAAAAATAATAAAAGAAGAGCCATACAATATTGCTATTTTGGGAGATCTGCAAGGACCAAAATTGAGAGTAGGTGAATTAGAAGATGGTAAAATAATTCTAAAAGCTGATGATGAATTTATTTTTACCATTGAGAAAATGGTAGGAAATAATCAAAAAATATATGTATCGTATCCAAACCTAACTACCGATGTACAACCAGGTGAGCGTATTTTTTTAGATGATGGTAAAATGGAACTTAGTGTTGTAAAAGTATTAAATGATAAAGAGGTATTAATGAGAGTAACCTTAGGTGGCACGTTAACTCCAAAAAAAGGGGTTAACCTACCTGATAGTGTACTAACTATGCCATCAATGACGGAGAAAGATTATGCTGACTTAGAGTTTATTATAGAGCATAAATTAGATTGGGTAGCCTTATCATTTGTAAGAAAAGCAGAAGATATAATAAACCTAAAAAAGATTTTAAAAGCTAATGAAAGTAAGCTTAAAGTTATTGCCAAAATTGAAATGCCTGAAGCACTTAAAAACTTACGTGATATAATTGTAGAAAGTGATGGCATAATGGTAGCTAGGGGAGATTTGGGAGTTGAAATACCCATTGAACAAGTACCAGTTGTACAAAAAGATATTATACGCAAATGTATGCATAGAGCTAAGCCTGTTATTGTAGCTACCCAAATGATGGAGAGCATGCTTGACCGTACCAAACCTAACCGTAGTGAGGTAAGTGATGTGGCTAATGCAGTGCTTGAAGGAGCAGATGCTGTTATGCTCAGTGGCGAAACTGCTACAGGTTTATACCCAACTTTGGTGGTAGAAACCATGAGCAAAATAATTATGGAAGTAGAAAAGAAAGTGTATGATTATGATAGGGAGGATATACTTACCCCACAACCCCATAGCCCATCATTTATAAGCGATGCTATTTGCTACAGCGCTTGTAAACTTGCAACTGATAGTAGAGCATCTGCACTGATAGGTATGACACAAAGCGGTTACACTGCTTTTATGCTAAGCAGCTACAGACCTAAAACAAATTTATATATTTTTAGTAAAGAGCGTAGTTTAATAAGCCAGCTAAGTTTAAGTTGGGGAGTAAGGGCTTTTTATTATGCTGAAGAAGAAAGCTTAGATGATATAATTTTTGACCAAATAAACATATTAAAAGTTAGAGGTTTTTTAAAGAAAGATGATATTGTAATAAACACTGGTAGTACACCAATTGAATTACATTTGCCAACTAATACAATTAAAGTTACAAAAGTGGATTAGCAGAAAATATTGGATATTTGGTATTTGTGCATATAATGGTATCAAGTTTGTATTAATTATTTCAAATTAACTCTTATTAAAACAATCAAATCAAAGTTATGAACGGATTCTTTAAAACACTTATTGCTGGTTACGGAGCTAAAAAGCTTGGTGGCGGCTGCTTTTCTACAATTTTAGTTTTTATAATTATTTATTGGGCACTAGGTAATTGTGGTAGCAACAACAATAATAATAACAATTCTCAACCACGTAGTACCTATATAGTAAAGCCTAACACAACTATAAAAGCATAATTTATTGAGTATATTTTTTATTTTTTATAAGCCATGCCGCAGTTTGATATTGTGATATGGCTTGTTTCATTAACGTATCATTTAATGCAACTTTTATAGCAGCACCGGTTATGAAATTGGGCAAATATTGATTAACTTTCTTTACAGGAGATTGTATAATTAATTGCCCATTTTTAATAAATCCTAATCCTTGGTAGGTACTTACAAATGCTCTACTGTTAGTGGTATCGGAATGAAAAATATCTTTACCAAAAAATTTACTGTTATATGTAAAATTTAGCATCCCTAAAATTGTTGGTGCAATATCTATTTGAGCAGTTAAATAGGGTATAACTGCCGGTTTACAAATTGCTGGAGCAAATATTAATAAGGGTATATGGTAACCAGTAACCGGTAAAGCTACACTGCCTGCACTACCGGCACAATGATCAGATACTATTACAAAAATTGTTTGGTTATACCAAGGTTTTGCACTTGCTTCTTTAATAAATTTATTAATACAATAATCAGTATATTTTACTGCTCCATTTCTACTTTGGGTGGTTGATGGTATGTTTATTCTACCATCAGGGTAAGTGAAGGGCCTATGGTTAGATACCGTCATTATATGTGTGAAAAAAGGTTTTTTTAGTTCATAGTTTTTATCCAATGTTTGTATGGCCAGTGTAAATTCATCTTCATCGGCAACACCCCAAACGTTTTGATAATGAATATCGGCATCTTTTATGGCTGTTCTATCAATTACATCATAGCCATTGTTACCAAAAAAGTTTTTCATGTTATCAAAATAACTGTAGCCCCCATAAATATACTGTGTGGTGTAGCCCTTTGTTTTAAAAACTGAACCTAGAGTAAAAAGGTTTGCATTATCTGGTCGTTTTACAATGCTTTGCCCAGGTACGGGTGGCAGGGAAAGTGTAAGTGCTTCAAGCCCCCTAACTGTACGTGTGCCAGATGCATAATGCCCCGTAAAAAATATACTCTTATCTGCTAAACTATCTAGGTGTGGAGTAATGTTACTTGTGCTTCCAAAATGGGCCATATAACTTGCACTTAAACTTTCAATACTAATTAAAACAACATTATAATTTAGTGGCGGTGCCGATGCAGTTATTTTTCTTTCTAGGTTAAAAATATTATTACTTGTAAAACTGTTGTTACTATCTTTTAATTGCTCCCTCATTATGGTAAAAGCAGTAGTATCTGGCAGGGTTTGGTAAAATTTAAAGAAATCTAATTCATTATTACTAAATGCTGTTGCAAACTGAAAACTGCCGTTTGCTGCTAATTCATTACTATACTCATTGTTGCTAAAGCGGTGCCATTTTTCTGGTAAAAAAAATAATACTAAAACGGGCAAAGCTAGTAGTACAATAGCTTTTATAGATCTTTTTTTAATAGTTTCACAAATTTGTACCCAAGCTAATAATTCGTTTTTCCATAAATATATTATGGTTGATGATGATATAACGATAGCAGCAATGAGCCAACCAATTGGATAACTTTCTTTAATGTTACCAATTACTTCGTTTGTGTATATTAAATAATCTACTGCAATAAAATTATACCGGGTGCTAAACTCTTCCCAAAAAAACCACTCACTTACAGCATTGAAAATTATAATATTTATGGTAATAAAAAGCATGATGCTCATTAAGTATACACGTACAATTTGCCTTTTTGTAAATGGAATAATTGCCATTATGCAATACAAAGCAAATCTAAAAACGATGTAATAGGTAAGTAAATTATATACTAGTTTATTAAATTCTGAAGGTATAATATTGGTAAATAATAAAACCCCAATACATAGCAAACCTACTAAAAACACAAAAGGTTTTATTTTTTTTGAATATATAATTTCGTTTTGCAACCATACATATAATACAAATGGAATAGCTACAAAGCAAGCTGAAGCAACATCGTACAAAAAACCAATTAGTAATGCAACAGGGTAGTGCCAAAAATTAATATTTCCTTTTGTGCCAACATAAAACATGAGCACTATTCTTAACAAGGTATTTACAGCTATAAACGTGCAGATAATTAATACAACGGGTAAAAATCTTTTTCTAAAATCTAATATCAAATTCATAGCATTAATTGAGATGGCTGCAAATTACATTTTAAAGGTATAAATTAATATGCTTTATAAAATTACAAGTTGTATTTAGCAAATAAACTAATTGCTTAACATTATAGTTATGCAGCTAATTGTTGAGAGCAAATGAATTCAAATCATTAATTTTTACAAAAAAAAACATAGTAGAAAGAGTTGCAACTACAACAGTAAGTATTATAACACAAGCACCAAACTGCCTGCTACAACCAAGCCACCACCAACAATTGTTTTCCAAGTAAGTGGTTCACCTAAAAAAATGGCAGCTAAAATAATGGTAAGTGCTAAACTAAGTTTATCAACGGTAGCAACTTTGGTAAGTTGCCCAACTTGCAAAGCTTTAAAATAAAATATCCAAGATAGGCCTGTTGCCAAGCCAGAAAGTATAAGAAACAACCAATGTTGTTTTGAAATTTGTTGTATTTGTTGATAATTGCCTTTAAAAAAAACTATAGCCCAAGCAAGTACTAATATTACAATTGTTCTTATGGCAGTTGCTACATCTGGATTTACACCTGCCAACCCTTTTTTTGCAAACAAGGCAGTAAGTGATGCAAACAAAGCTGAGAGTAAGGCAAATATTAGCCACATAGTATTATGTTTAAAAAATATATTTTGCCTTGTTAATTTCTACGGTATACAAAGAAAACAATTATTGAAGCAAATTTTTTTCTTCCATCCATTTATTTCTTCCCCAATTTTTTATTACATGTTTTTCGCTGTGATAGCTAGACCTAACCAATGGCCCACTTTCTACATAATCTAAACCAAGGTTGTAGCCAATTTCTCTATACTCAGCAAACTCATCTGGATGTATAAAACGTTGTACAGATAAATGTTTTTTAGTTGGTTGTAAATATTGGCCAATGGTAACAACATCTACACCGCTATTAGCTAAGTCAGTAAGGGTTTGCACTACTTCTTCTTTAGTTTCGCCAAGGCCAAGCATTATACCGCTTTTGGTACGCATTCCCCCTTTTTTAAGGATTTTTAGGGTTTCCATACTTTGCCAATATTTGGCTTGTATTCTTACTTGTTTAGTGAGCCTTTCAGTGGTTTCAATATTGTGGCTTACTACATCAGGTGCTGCATCTATAATTCTTTGTATGTTGTGGGTTTCAGCTTTAAAATCGGGTATCAAGGTTTCTAAGGTAGTATTTGGGTTAAGAGCATACACTGCTTTTATAGTATTTTGCCAAATAATACTGCCACCATCTTTAAGCTCATCTCTATCTACAGAGGTAATAACGGCATGTTTTACTTTCATTAAATGAATGGCTTCTGCTACTCTTTGTGGTTCATCCCAATCAACAGCATCTGGCCTACCTGTAGCTACCGCACAAAAACCACAGCTACGGGTACAAATATTACCAAGTATCATAAATGTAGCTGTACCAGCACCCCAACACTCACCCATGTTTGGGCAGTTACCACTTTCGCAAATGGTATGCAATTTATGGGTATCTACTAAGTTACGAACATGCTTGTATTCTTCGCCAATGGGTAATTTTACCCTTAACCAATTTGGTTTTTTTATTGCTGGCTCTTCGCTTACTAATCCTGCATCCATTTTTTAAAATTATACTTAAAAAATTACCTTTTATTTGTGTTCATTTTTATTTTCGCTTCCCGATAATAACTGCTACAAATGCTGAAAAAAACATGTTTTTTTCTTTACTAAAAGCCATTTGAGGTATTTTTTTGCTATAATATTCCAAACTAACACCTACCTCAATAGCACTTATCATTTCATTGTACTTACCATAATCAAATCTTAACCCTGTTTTTACATACAGCCCAGGGGTAACTTTTAGTTTATTAAAACCAGTACCAAAGTTAGGGCCGCTTATGGGATCTTCAGTTAAAAAACGAGTACTATCATCTGCCAACCCTTTAAAAATTTGTACACCTGCGCTATCATACCCTAATAAATACGGCCTTAGCAAACCAGCAATTACGCCACCACCAATATTGCCCGATACGCTTACACCATTTTTATTACCCTTATTGCCAAGCAAAAATTGTTGTTGTACACCTAATTTTACTGGGTAAAAAAAGTTTATTTTACCATAAATGTATGGGCCTGCATTTGTATTTGCATTAAACTGTTTATTTTCTTTTGGGTGTTTGCGTTCACTAATATCTAATTGAAATAATAAGGCTTTATTTACTGTTTTTGCTCTACCAATTTCTAAAAAACCACCATACCCATCAGTAGTTAATTTTACAGCTCCTAAAAAGTGTTTTGTATAAGTAATTACGCCTTCCTCTTCTTGTTTTGCTATTTCTGCAATTTTAATTTTTCTAAGCTCTCGTTTTTCTTCTTTGGTTGATTTTGTTTTATCTTGTGCATAGGTTGTGGTTGCTGCAAAGAATAGTATTATTAACAAAAATATTTTATTCATTAGTTGCTATTTTAATGTTGAAAACTAAGCGGTTGCACAATATTTTATTGCTTAATATTCTGTATGAAAACCTTTTAATTTGTAGTAAATTTAAGCAAAAATACTTGCTTACTGTTCAATAGCAAATTATAATTTTATGGTTTATTTCTTTATCCTAAAAAATACAAAAAAATGACTGCACAAATAGTTTACCAAGGCCAATTACGTTGCCAAGCTACACACTTGCAAAGCCAAACAATAATTGAAACTGATGCCCCGACTGATAATAAGGGCAAAGGAGAACGCTTTAGTCCAACTGATTTGCTATGTGTAAGTTTGGCCACCTGCATGATAACTACTATGGGTATAAAGGCAGCTGATATGAATATTAATTTAACTGGTACTTCTATTGCTGTTACCAAGCATATGCTTGCAGAACCTAGGCGTATTGGTAAAATAGAAATTGCTTTGCAATTAGAATCTGAAGCAGATTTGGATGAAAAGGATAAGGTTATTTTAGAAAGAGTTGCAAATAATTGCCCTGTTGTAAAAAGTTTGCACCCCGATTTGGATGTTGTAGTTGTATATAATTGGTAAATAGTGAGGAGGCATAATTACTTTTTCAACAACATACTTGTAAAAAATTTGGGTAGGGGATAAAAAAAACTTCATCAGCTTACATTTTACTGTTCTTCTTCGTTTTTCATAAACGTACTAAAAATGGTGGTTCCGTATTTACGTTCGCTAACATGGTTTACTGTATTTCTATAATCATTACGAGGGGTATGTTCCAATATAAACCTGCCCCCGGGTTTTAATAAATTTTTTTCAAAAATACGAAGGGGTAAATCATCAATTGTTGTAAGTGCATAGGGGGGGCCAGCAAAAATAAAATCATACTGTTGGTTACATGATTTAATAAATGCAAATACCTCACTTTTTATAATTTTAAAATTTTGAAATTGAAATGAATCTGCTGTTTTTTTTATAAACTCATACATTTTATTATCCATTTCTACAATGGTTAAATCTGTCACACCTCGGCTAGCAAGTTCGTAACTTATGCAACCTGTGCCACCAAACAAATCTAAGGTAGTAAGGCTTTCAAAATCTAGCTGGTTTTGTAAAATGTTAAATAAACCTTCTTTAGCAATATCAGTTGTTGGCCTTGTATAAGGCATATTAGTAGGCGGTTGTATACGTCTACCACCATGTATACCGCTTATTATACGCATAAAGTAAGAACTGCAAGGTTACTATAAAATTGTTGTGGTTGTTCTTTCAAATTTCTTTTAATTTCAAAGCTAGCAGGTACTTGTACTAAAGTAATGTTTAAAAAATATTTATAAATTTCTTTGTACAATGCAGAAAACTCATCTATCATACCGTTTAATTGTAATTGCACCGTAGGTAAAGGATTATTATATTGGCTACAAACATTTAATAGGTGATAACAAACATCTACACTGGTATTGTATTCAAAATATTGAGCTATTTGTAATTTACCTTCGCTTTTTAAAATTATTTTAATGTAGTTATTATAAACGGTGCATTGCAACACATTTCCTGTTACATTTTGAATATTGCATTGTGCAAAAAAAGTATGGCAAA
>JANMAV010000194.1:0-6307 GCA_031360055.1 Ferruginibacter sp. | reverse complement strand
TTCCCAAAGTTTAAAAACTTCTTTATCTTTTGCATTGGCCAAATCGTTGATAGTAGGGTATTGCTCAATAAATTTTTCATAATAAGCCAACCCTTGACTTACCCTTGTTTGTTGCAACATTATTTCACTTAGCCAGATTTTATAAGGGTCTTTTATACCTTTCCAAGGCATTTTTCTATTGTTGTTGTGTAAATTCCACTCTAATAATTTTGTAGTAAAAAACTGTTTAATAGTAAGTGAAAACATAAATTTTTTTGTAGTATATTTATAAAAATTTATTAAAATCAGTTAAATACTTTTTGGAAATTTTGAGAAAATCTGTACTTTACAACATATTAAGTTAAACAACCATGAGAAAAGCTGATTTAATTAATCAAATATCTGATAAAACTGGCATACCAAAAGTAGATGTTTTGGTAACATTGGAAACTATGTTTAAAGAAATAAAAAGTACACTGGCATCAGGTGAAAATTTGTACGTACGTGGTTTTGGAAGTTTTATTATCAAAAAAAGAGCTGCAAAAATTGGAAGAAATATAAAAAAAAATGTTGCTGTAGATATACCTGAACATTACATACCAGCATTTAAGCCAGCAAAAGAGTTTATGAAAGATATAAAATTAGCTGATCTTAAAAGTTTACCCAAAAATGATGCAGAAAACGAAGACTAATGTACCTTTGCTTTCTAAAATTTAGGATTGAAAAAACAATATATTCTTATTACAGTTGGCCTTGTACTTACTATAGTACTTTTTTTATTTGGCAAAACTATTTCCCCAAAAAAAGATAATTCGGCAGTTAATACTCTAACTGAGCATAAAAAAACTTTTAGCATCAACAACTTTATTATTGAGCAAAAGGCTAAACTTACACCCTCACAATCACTTTACTTATCAAAATTAGAAAACAATATAAGCCGTGGTGATGTTGCAAAACAACAAGTTGATGCTAATGTGGCAGTTGCAAATTTTTGGAGAGATAGTGCTAAAATTTTTGAACCCTATGCATTTTTTACAAGTTTAGCATCAAAGTTGGAAAATTCAGAAAAAAACCTCACCTTTGCAGCCCGTTTGTTTTTAGGGAACTTAAGAGGTGAAAATGATGAGGCTAAATTAGCTTGGGAAACTAACGAAGCAATTGCTCTTTTTGAAAAAGCAATATTGATAAATCCCAACAACGATGATCTAAAAGTAGATCTTGGAAGTTGCTATATTTATGGCAGAGGCAAAAGTGGAGATCCTAAAGAAACCATGCAAGGGATTCAAACTTTGTTAGAAGTTGCTAGAAGAGATTCTTCAAATTTGAAAGCACAACTTATGTTAGGGGTTGGAGGTTTAGTTTCAGGTCAGTTTGAAAAAGCTATACCAAGATTATTAAAAGTAGTAAATGTTCAGCCAAAAAATGTAGAAGCTATTGCTTATTTAGCTGATGCATATGCAGGTGTAGGTAATAAAACAGAAGCTATAAAGTGGTATAACATTAGTAAATCATTAATAAATGATGAACATTATACACAAGAGGTAGATGCTAGAATTAAAACATTACAATAATTACAATAGTAATACAACATAATTATATAAAAATTATTTATTAAACACAAAAAAGATCAGATATGCCTTGTGGTAAAAAGAGAAAACGTCATAAAATAGCTACTCACAAGCGTAAAAAACGTTTAAGAAAGAACCGTCATAAAAAGAAATAATTTCTTTTTTAGGTAAGCTACGAATAAAATATTCGTTAAAACTCAATATGCACTACATATAGGCTAGCCCGTATGTAGTGTACTTTATTTCTTTATAATACTAGTTAAGGCAAAGTATTAAATGATAGCTTTGCAGTATGTTGTTGGTAAAGGAGTTTGTTTAATAAATGGCTTAAACGTGTACAGATCTTTACAAATTGTACACAAATTGACAAAAGAGTTAATCATTAACACCACCCCACATGGTGCTGAAATAGCCTTGTTGGAAGACAAGAGATTGGTAGAACTTCACAGCGAAAGCGCTGACACCGGCTTTAACGTTGGTGATATTTATTTGGGTAAAGTTAAAAAACTTATACCTGGCCTCAACGCTGCATTTATTGATGTAGGTTTTGAAAAAGATGCCTTTTTACACTACACAGACCTTAGTCCTTACGTAAAATCATTATTAAAATTTACACATCTTGCTATGAATGAGCATGATGAAAATGGTTTTGATTTTGGAAAATTTGTGGTTGAACCAGAAATAGTTAAAACTGGTAAAATTACAGAGGTTTTAAATGGTAAGCCTAATGTACTTGTACAAATACTAAAAGAACCCATAGCACAAAAAGGCCCAAGGCTTACTTGTGAAATTTCATTACCTGGTAGATACGTTGTTGTTACCCCCTTCACTAACATTGTTGCAGTATCTCGTAAAATACATAGTAGCGATGAACGCAAGCGTTTACAAAAAATTATTGAAGCTATAAAACCTTATAATTTAGGAGTTATAGTACGTACCGCTGCCGAAGGTATGCAAACTGCTGAACTGCATGAAGACTTACTTAGCCTAATAGCTACTTGGAAAAACATTCAATTAAACTTAAAGTCTGCTGCTCCTCCTTACAAAATTTTAAGTGAGCAAGGCAAAACCAACAGTATTTTGAGAGATTTATTGAACGCAGATTTTAATAAAATAGTTGTAAATGATAGAACTATTTACAGCGAAACCAAAACATATTTACAACGTATAGCTCCTCACAAAGCCGATATTGTGTCAGTATACAATAGCGACCTGCCTATTTTTGATCAATTTGGTATTACCAAACAAATAAAAGCTGCATTTGGTAAAACCGTAAATTTACCTAGTGGAGCGTATTTAATTATAGAACCTACTGAAGCACTACATGTAATAGATGTAAATAGTGGTTATAAGAGTGTAAGTAACAACCAAGAGCAAAATGCTTTAGAAACCAATTTAGAAGCTGCAGAAGAAATAGCTAGACAATTGAGATTGAGAGATTTAGGTGGTATTATTGTTATTGATTTTATAGATATGAAACTGTTAGAAAATAAAAAGAAACTAACAGATGAGATGGAGCGTTTTATGCAGCCTGATAGGGCTAAACATGCTGTATTACCCCTAACCAAATTTGGATTAATGCAGGTAACAAGGCAGCGAATGAAGCCGGAAATGAAGATAAATACTATGGAGCTTTGCCCAAGCTGTGGCGGTACTGGTAAAATATCTTCTGCTTTAATTTTAGAAGATGATATAGCCAAAAACTTAAACTATTTGGTTATGCAAAATCATAAAGGACTAACTGTACATTTACACCCAATTATGTATAGTTATTTAAAAGCTGGTTTTCCTAGCCGCAGGCTAAAATGGAGCTGGAAACATAAGCAATTTGTAAAAATGACATCCAATGCAAATTTTAATTTGACGGAATTTAAATTTTACGATAACAGCGGAGAAGAAATTAAATTATAATTAAACATATATATTTCAATTTATAAAATACAACATAATTTAAACTAATGAAGACATCTATAAAAAGATGTCTTTTTTTTATACCAAATACAAAATTTAGTTAATAAAATTTGCATCATGATTACCACATTATTCTATTAATTGTAAAAACAAATTGGTTTAATATTTATCACACTGCCAAGGGCTTCGGTGTGAAGAGGGTAGTATTTTTTTGTACAAATGCCGATAGGCTTATTTGCACAAAAAAATACCGTAGCTGGTATACGCCGGACAAGTGTAGCTTATTGGTGTGTAGCTAACAGCCCCTAAACAAAAAACCTGCACTTTTGGTACAGGTTTTTATAATAATATATAAAACTAATTTACAACTCTACAGCACCTTCTACCAATACAGTTGTTTTATTATTTAACATTTCTACAAAGCCACTTTGTATGCTATAGTTGTCAGTAGTGGTTTTATCTTTTAATATTTTTAACTTACCCGTTTTTAAGGCGCTTACCAAAGGGGCATGGTTATTTAATATTTCAAACAAGCCGTTAATGCCTGGCAGTTGTACGCCGTACACTTCGCCACTGAATATTTTTTTTTCGGGTGTTAATATTTCCAAGGTCATAGTATCTAATATTGAGTATTAAGTATTGAGATAAAATCAAAATACTTTATACTTGTTGTCTAAAAAGTTATTAAAAAAGTAGTATGGTATTTAAAGAAACTATCTCAATACTCAATACTAACATCTCAATACTTGTTACGCAGTTGCCGCCGCCATTAATTTCTTACCTTTTTCTACGGCATCTTCCAACGTGCCTACCAAGTTAAATGCTGCTTCTGGGTATTCATCAACTTCACCATCCATAATTGCGTTAAAACCACGTATAGTATCTTCTATTGGTACAAGCACACCTTTTAAACCGGTAAACTGCTCAGCCACAAAGAAAGGTTGAGATAAGAAACGTTGTACTTTACGAGCACGGCTTACCACCAATTTATCTTCATCACTCAATTCATCTAAACCAAGTATAGCAATAATATCTTGTAGCTCTTTATAGCGTTGTAATATTAATTTAACCCTATCAGCTGTATTGTAATGCTCAGCACCAACAATGGCTACGGTTAATATTCTCGATGTACTATCTAACGGATCTACCGCTGGGTAAATACCTAAATCGGCAATTTTACGACTCAATACCGTTGTGGCATCTAAGTGGGCAAATGTAGTAGCAGGAGCTGGATCGGTAAGATCATCTGCAGGTACATACACCGCTTGTACCGATGTAATTGAACCGTTTTTGGTACTGGTAATACGCTCTTGCATTAAACCCATTTCGGTAGCAAGTGTAGGTTGGTAACCCACGGCACTTGGCATACGGCCAAGCAAAGCTGATACCTCAGAACCTGCTTGGGTAAAACGGAATATATTATCCACGAAAAATAAAATATCTTTTCCTTGTCCGTCGCCTTCGCCATCTCTAAAATATTCCGCCATGGTTAAACCGCTCAAAGCAACTCTAGCCCTAGCTCCTGGAGGTTCGTTCATTTGGCCAAATACAAATGTAGCTTTACTATCTTTAAGCCCTTCCATATCAACCGATGCTAAATCCCAGCCACCTTCTTCCATACTATGTTTAAACTTATCGCCATAGTTCATAATGCCTGCCTCAATCATTTCTCTCATTAAATCATTTCCTTCTCTTGTTCTTTCACCTACACCAGCAAAAACTGATATACCACTATATGCTTTAGCAATATTATTAATTAACTCTTGTATCAATACCGTTTTACCCACACCTGCACCACCAAATAAACCAATTTTACCACCCTTTGCATATGGCTCTATCAAATCAATTACCTTAATACCGGTAAACAATATTTCATTTGCTGTACTTAGGTCTTCAAACAATGGTGGCTTAGCATGTATAGCTCTACCACCTTCTTTACTTACTTGTGGCAAACCATCAATAGCATCGCCAGTTACGTTAAACAAACGGCCTTTAATGCCTTCGCCTACAGGCATGGTAATATTTTTACCAGTATCTGTTACAATCATACCACGTACCAATCCTTCGGTACCATCCATTGCAATTGTACGTACACTATCTTCTCCTAAATGCTGCTGCACTTCTAGCACTAATTTATCCCCGTTTTCTCGAGTAAGTTCTAATGCATTTAGTATTTCTGGAAGTTTGCTATCGCTGTCAAACTGCACATCTACAACAGCTCCAATAATTGATTTTACTTTACCTGTACTTGCCATATCTATTTTTTAAAATATATGAGGTTGCTAATTTTGCCGCAAAGGTAAGGTTTGAGGTTTAAAAAACCAAAAGCCGATTTTGTAATAATCTCACCCCTTCCCCTCCTCCCAACTAAAATTGGGGCAGGCTACAGAGGATGAGGCAAAAAATACTTTTTTGCCCAACAAGGCAGTAGCTTTGGGCAACACAAGTGGCGTCGCACATTTTAAGCTGTAGCTATCTATTTAGCTTAATTATATTATACCAACATGATTTAATGTTTAGGCCAAAGTACTAACATTAAATCATAGATGAAATTATGCCAACAGCAAAAAGCTTTGGATTAAAACTTATAGCACCATGGCATTATGTGGGGTAACCTTTAATTTCAAATGTTTTTATGAATAGCAAGAAATGAGTTCAATTTTTTTTCTTTCAATATCTAAATAAAATCTCTTGCCATGTAAAGTTTTTTCATTTAAGTTAAACAGTAATCCAAACATCTTTTTAAAAGTAACAGCGTGCAGTTACCTATCTGGTGAAGTTGGTTAAGTAGAGGTTTTTAATAACAAGTAGGACAACACCAATTTTAATTTGGGGAATTGAGTTAGTTT
>JANMAV010000180.1:0-3506 GCA_031360055.1 Ferruginibacter sp. | reverse complement strand
ACTACTTTCTGCAGCCACCTGTGGCAAGCGTTCAAAAATAGCTATGCTAATATTAGGCTCCAACTCTTTTAAAAATATACCAATGGTTGCACTCATTATACCTGCACCTATGAGTATTATATCTGGATGGTTGGGATGCATGTTTTTATGTAAAACTAAACATTTCATTCCATTTCAAATTGTATACAATTCATCATAAAGTATTACTGCATACTGCAATATTTTAAAAAAGTAGTAAAATGTGAGAGCAATGAATATTCTCATTAATCTCCAAAATTAATTATAATGTAGAAAATATATTAAAGTCAATTCTATATCATACACAACTAAAATATCCTACATTTAATAAGCTTAAAAAACGTTTATATGTCATATAAAAAAAGAGTTTTCTTTTTGGTAATGCTATTCTTCTTTACAAATATGTTTGCACAAAAAGTAGATTTAGTAAAATATGTAAACCCACTAATGGGTACATTTTCAAAACCCGATTTATCTAATGGCAACACTTACCCTGCCATAAGCACACCTTGGGCAATGAATATGTGGACGCCACAAACCAATAAAAATGGTGATGGTTGGCAATACCAATACACAGCCGAAAAAATAAGGGGCTTTAAACAAACCCACCAACCAAGCCCGTGGATGAACGATTACGGTGTTTTTTCATTAATGCCGGTTAGCGGTAAAATAAAATTTAAAGAGGAGGAAAGAGAAAGTTGGTTTAGCCATAAAGCTGAAATTGCTCAACCAGATTATTACAGTGTTTACTTGGCCGATTATAACATTACAACTGAAATTACCCCAACAGAAAGAGCTGCTATTTTTAAATTTACTTTTGGCAATATTGATAGTTCATTTGTAATAGTAGATGCATTTGATAAAGGTAGTTTTGTAAAAATTATTCCTGAGCAAAATAAAATTATTGGCTACAGCACAATGTATAGAAGGGGAAAGCTACAAAATTTTGCCAATTATTTTGTCATAACTTTTAATACTCCTTTTAGTTTTAATAAGGTTTGGCAAAACAATAATTTGTTAGATAGTTTTGCAACAACTGGCAACCACTCAGGAGCTGTTGTAGGGTTTAACATTACTAAAACCGATCAACAAGTTATTGCAAAAGTAGCTTCTTCATTTATTAGTATAGAGCAAGCAGAAATAAATTTAAAAACAGAAGTAGGCAACAATACTTTTGAAGCTGTGCAAAAAAATACTAACCAACTTTGGAATAATGTACTCGGAAAAGCCCTGGTAGAAGGCGGTACAGAAGATCAGAAAAAAATTTTTTACTCTTGCATATACAGAACAGCGTTGTTCCCAAACAAATTATATGAGATAAATGCAGCAGGAAAAACGGTGCATTACAGTCCGTACAATGGAAAAGTATTGCCCGGTTATATGTACGGCGGCACTGGTTTTTGGGATACGTTTAGGGCTTTGTACCCGTTGCTAAACTTGTTGTATCCTGAGGTAAGTTTAGAAATGCAACAAGGCCTTGCCAACGATTATTTGGAAGGTGGCTTTTTGCCCGAGTGGAGTAGCCCAGGCTTTGCCGATATTATGATTGGCAACAACTCAGCCTCAGTTGTTGCCGATGCTTTTGTAAAAGGCATAAAAGGACAAGATGTAAATACGCTGGCAAAAGCTTTACAAAATGGAGCTGAAAATGAAGGCCCATTGAGTGCTGTGGGTAGGCTTGGCGTAAAATATTATAATGCTTTAGGCTATGTGCCTTACAATGTGGGCATAAATGAAAATACAGCAAGAACACTTGAATATGCTTATGATGATTTTACGATTTACACTTTTTTAAAAAATTTAAATATTGACGAAAGCATAAAAAAGAAATATGCACAACGTTGTTTAAATTATAAAAATGTTTTTGATACAACTTCAAAATTAATGAGGGGCAGAAATTACGATGGCAGTTTTCAAAGCCCATTTAACCCACTAAAATGGGGCGATGCGTTTACTGAAGGTAACAGTTGGCATTACACCTGGAGCGTATTTCATGATGTGGCAGGGTTGCTAAATTTAATGGGTGGTAAAAAACAATTTACAAATATGTTAGATTCTGTTTTTACACAAGCCCCAGCATTTGATGATAGCTATTATGGTGGTACGATACATGAAATTAGAGAAATGCAAATAGCCAATATGGGCCAGTATGCACATGGCAACCAACCTATACAACATATGATTTATTTGTACAATTATGCTGCCCAATCGTACAAAACACAATATTGGGTAAGGGAGACTATGAACCGTATGTATATGCCTACACCTGATGGCTATTGTGGCGATGAAGACAATGGCCAAACATCAGCTTGGTATGTGTTTAGCGCTATGGGCTTTTACCCTGTATGCCCAGCTACGCCTGAGTATGTACTCGGTGCACCACTGTTTAAAAAAATTACCCTCACGTTAAAAGATAATAAAAAGTTTGTTATACATGCCCCAAATAATAGCGTTGAAAATAAATATATTGCTTCCCAAAAATTAAATAATGTTAACTACAGCAAAACTTTTTTACAGCATACAGATATTTTAAAAGGTGGCAAATTTACAGTTGGCATGAGTGCTACACCAAATAAAAATAGGGTTACAGCAAACGGCGATTTACCCTATTCATTCTCTACACATGAGCCCATTTACAAACAGTTAAATACTACTACCTCTGTTACTGATAGAAGTGTTTTTAACAACCAAATAGAAACCATTACCAAAGGCGATTTGTCAATATTTTTTATTGATGCTGATAAATCTTTTACAGCAGCTTACAAGCAAAAGTTTATAGATGTATTTTTTGAACAATACCCAAAACTTTTAAAAAAGTACAATGCAAACGTAACTAAAAAAGTAACTTTTATTATTGATAAAAAATACAATGGCGTAGCCGAAACAGATAATGGCATTATTAAATTTAATCCGGCATGGTTTGCTAAAAACACAGAAGACTTGGATGTAATAACACATGAGGTAATGCACATTGTACAGGCTTATAACGATGAAAATGTACCGGGTTGGGTTACAGAAGGTATTGCAGATTATGTAAGAGCTACACAAGGCGTAAACAATGAAAAAGCCAATTGGAAACTACCTGAGCTTAAACCCGAAAATAATTATGATAACTCCTACAGAATTACTGCCAGATTTTTTATTTGGCTTACTCAACATTTACAAAAAGATATCGTTTTAATTTTAGATGATGCAGCCCGTAACCATACATTTACAAAAAATATTTGGGAGAAAAATACCGGTAAAACCATAGAGCAATTATGGGCTGCGTATGTGGCTAGTCCTGCCATAAAATAATAGGTATACCTATTTTAGTATTTATCTTATTACTAAAATATCGGTCAAGTATTTTGCCCATATAATTTGAAAAGTTATAATAACTCCGCCCTCTTGTCTTCACCATCAAAGCCTCAAATTCCCAATCACAATATATTGTAATCTTTTTTATCTCCTAACTCTTATGCCTTGGTTTGTAATTAACTAATTTT
>JANMAV010000171.1:0-2458 GCA_031360055.1 Ferruginibacter sp. | reverse complement strand
ATCAAAAGATGATAGGGTTCAACTATTCTATTCAAACAAAAGTAGCTCAGAATATTTAAGTATTTATGGCCATGCAGAAATTAATACGGATAAAGATAAAATTGAAGAATATTGGACACCAATTGCAAAAGTTTGGTTTACTGAAGGTAAAGATGACCCAACCATTACTTTAATAAAAGTTACACCAACTGATGCTTATTATTGGGATACTAAAGAAAATAAATTGGTATCTCTTTTAAAAATGGCATACGGAGCTATTACCGGTACAACAGTGGATGGTGGAGTAGAGGGAGAAATAAAAATCTAAGATTTGTATATTAATTTTTAGATAATAATGTTCTAAAATAAATATGATATTTTAAAAGGGGTGCATAATCATTTTTTTTATAAATGAATTTCTCCTTAGTTTCACCATTAACTTTGTTTGGTTACCATACAAACGGTACAAATGTGGTAAAATTCGTTGTTACACATTAAACCTAAAGTGCATTACATCACCATCTTGTACAATATATTCCTTACCTTCTATACGCAATTTGCCTACTTCACGGCAAGCAGCTTCGCTTCCTAATGTAATAAAATCATTGTATCCAATTACTTCAGCTTTAATAAATCCTTTTTCAAAATCAGTATGTATAACGCTAGCAGCTTGCGGAGCTTTCCATCCTCTATGTATTGTCCAGGCTCTTACTTCTTGTACACCTGCTGTAAAATAGGTTGATAAATTAAGCAATTTGTATGTGCTATGTATTAGTCTGTCTAAGGCTGGTTCTACCATTTTATACTCTTCCATAAACATGGCTTTATCGTCAGCATCTTCAAATTCAGCAATCTCAGCCTCTACAGCATTAGTCATTACAATAACTTCATTGCCTTCGTTTTTTACGGCTTCTATTAAGGCTGCAGAATATTTGTTTCCTGTGTGCATACTGGCTACATCTACATTGGCTACATATAAAACAGGCTTATCAGTAAGTAAAAACAAATCAGCAATAGCTACTTTTTCTTCTTTGGTTAACCCCAAGGTTACAATATTTTTACCTTGCTCCAAGTGTAGTTTACAACGTTGTAATATTTCAGCTTCAACCTTAGCTTTTGGGTCAGTTTTTCCTAACTTTTCCGATTTTTGCCATTTTCTTTCTACACTTTCTAAATCTTTTAACTGCAATTCAGTTTCAATAATTTCTTTATCTCCTATAGGGTTAATGGCACCCTCTTCCCTTAAAATATTATCATCTTCAAAACATCTAATTACTTGTATAATAGCATCTACTTCTCTAATATTAGCTAAAAATTTATTACCAAGTCCTTCACCTTTGCTAGCACCACGTACAAGCCCAGCAATATCTACAATTTCTATTTGGGTAGGTACAATTCTTTCTGGTTTTACTAGTTCTGCTAGTTTATCTAGCCTTGCATCAGGCACATTTACAAGCCCGGTATTTGGCTCTATTGTACAAAAACGATAATTGCTTGCTTGTGCCTTTGCACTATTACTTACTGCGTTAAAAAGGGTTGATTTACCCACGTTTGGCAAACCTACTATGCCAGCTTTAAGAGCCATAAACTTATTTTTTTGAAATTAATTTTATTATAACGCCGTATAGCCGGCATCTAAATGGCGGCAAAGGTAAGTAAAGGCTATAACTTATGTAGATGGGAATATTTTTTTAGATGAAAAACTATTGAGGAGAAAACAAGTTTTGAAACAATAATTAAATTTTTTCTAGATTAGTTTCTACAATTTTATAATTACCAAGAAGTTGTTGATACCTAAGTAGCGGCTATTTAAACATAGAAAAATGTTGCACACTGGTATAATCAACTGGAAAATTTTTATATACTCCAACTTTTCCAACTTTTACATTTCCCTTTACCCTCACATTTACATCCTTATTAAACATCGATGTAATTCCATTTTTCAACAAATTTTTTACATCTAAATCAATTTTTAATGGAATGGTAAAATTGTTTCTTTTAGGTATTGAAACTTGTATATCCTGTAATGAATGACCAAGATATGTACTATCTATATAAATATCTAAGTCAGTATTACTTAGTTGCATGCTAAAATTATTAGGATTGTAATATTCTAAATCTACTTTAAGTGCAGCACCTGAAAACGATAAATTTTCAACCGTAAGATTATGAAAATCTTTAAACACCAAAGATTTTGGTTGCTGGCATGCTGTCATAAATACAAACATAATCAACAAAAAAAATAGAGGAGGGGCTGTAGGCTTAATCATCTGGTAAATTTTACTTGTAATATACAACTTTGAAGAGGGTTCAAGAAAATTATTTCCTACAACCTTAATTTTTATACTAAAAAATTGAGATAACTAGATTCTTCATAACAAAAATCTTATTAAAAATCTAGCTATAAAATTTAGTTAATAACTTTTATATTAAAACATTGTTTATATTATAGTTATATTATTTAAATAAACTACTAAAT
>JANMAV010000153.1:0-7217 GCA_031360055.1 Ferruginibacter sp. | reverse complement strand
TTAAAAAATTATTTTTATTCAAGTAATACAAACCCTGCCCAAAAATAAGGTGGATAATTTTTGCTCATTTCAATTTGGGCATTTTTTAAAGCATTGTAAATAGATAAACCACTGTAACAATTTTTATAAAAGAGAGATAGCAATGTTGCACTTTGGGCATCTGGTATTTTCCAAAGGCTCATAATAATATTTTTTACGCCTGCCAATTTAAACCCACGCTGTAAGCCAAATACACCTTCGGTGCCCTTAATATCCCCTAAGCCAGTTTCGCAAGCACTAAGCACTGCAAGCTGACAGTTACTTAAGTCTATACTTGCTACTTCCATAGCGGTGAGTATGCCATCTTCTGTACTATCGGTTTTTGTATTATTACTTTTCCATGCTTTATTTGCACCTGCTAAAATAAGCCCTGTTCTTAATAATGGATCATCAGCCCATTTATAAAATGACTTTTTGTCAAAGGCTTCTACATTAATATCTTTGGGTTTTTGTTTTATGGCTGCTTCAAAAAAATAGCCATGGGTGGCAAGGTGTAAGGTATATGGAACTGTTATATTGTTTAGGTTTTTAAAACTAGTTTCGCTTGCAATATTACCAGTAAGTGATATGGTTGTAATACCAGCACTTTTGTTTAAATTTTCTATTTGTGTTACCTCTGCAAGGGTGCCTGGTAAATACGCCCATGTGCTTGTACCATCTCTACTAGCTATTATAGCCACTTGCTCAAAACCTTGTGTGAATGCAGGGGACTTAAAGTTTGTTGTGGTACTACTAACCCTATCATAGTCTATACCACCAAATACATAAGCATTACGGGTGCTTTTATTATTAAGTTGCAGAGCATTATATTTTGGCACATCAGCAGTAGTGCCTAATAAGTGTACATTGTAATTTTTGTTAGCATTTGTAAAAACCAATGGTAAATTTATATTGTGTAATAAGCCACTTGCAGCTATATAAATATTGGTTACACCTTGTAACAAACTATCAAGCGGTTGCACAATAAGGTTGTATAATTTATTGTTGCTGTAAAGCCTATTTAAATAACTACTATTAGTATCTGTAGGTTGTTTTTTTAAAATTGCCTCTAACTCCTTTTGCTCAAACAAATTAATAATTTGGGGTGCTGTAAAGCCAGGCCTTATGAGCATAGCAGCATATAATGTACTATCTGTCCACTTTGTTGTATAATAATCAAACGATACAAACTCAATTGCAGCATCGGTTGGCTTAAGAGATTGTTTTACTTGTAACCAGGAAGTGTTTGTTATGTTACTTTTATTTTTAAATGCTTGTGAGCTTCTTACTAATTTTTTCTCTAATGAATCTATTTTAATTTCAATTTCATTTATGGTAATTGGTTGTTCTTTTATTGGTAATTGTTCATATTTGGCTAGTTGACCTTTTAGTATTTTAAAACTAGATAGATCATTTATTAAGCTAGTATCATTACTGTTTTGAATTTTTTCTTGAAATTGTACAGTATTTCGTAAAGAAAGGTTTTTTAAAAGAGTATTCAAGTTGTAAAGTTGAATATTTAGTGTATCATCTGTGTTTTTAAATGGGTAACAAAATGAATATTTGGAGTATGCCAAATCATAAATATTCTCTCTTAAATAATTATCTAGCTCTTTAACTGAAAAAAATAATGTATTGTCTATGATTTTTTTTTCAATTAGTGGTATCAGTTGTTTTATGTAAAAAAGCGATTCGTTTTTTTTAAACTCTCCAAAATGATTTGTTACATAATTTAAAGCGAAAAAATAATTATCACTATTTTTATTATTGACTTTATGATAATTTAAAGCTTGTAAAAAAAGTGGTTCGGCTCTTGTGTAATTACCTAAAGTAAAATAAAATTTAGCAATTTGTGAAATGGTATGAATAAAATTTGCATTGTTATTTCCAAAATATTCTTTTTGAATTTCTAAAGCGTCAACGTAATATTCTAAAGAGATATCATAATATTTAACCGCTAAATATAAATCGGCTAACTGTATTAAAACAGTTGCATACTTTGGATGTTTTTTTCCATAAGTTTTACCAGTAAATTCTAATATAATATTATAAAGGCTATCAGCTTTTATAAGCTCACTTATACTTACATAAAACCCGGCTAAATTTTGTAATGATAATATATAATTGGGGTCATTTTCGCCTGATATAAATTTAGAAATTTCAGAAGATTTTAAAAAGCATGTTTCAGCATTTTGTTTGTCGTAAATTTTGTCGTAAAAAACACCTAAAGAAGCATAAGATTGAGCTACATTTTTATGATACTTACCAAATATTTTCTCTCTTATTTCAAGAGCTTTTTTTAATAAAACCTCTGCCTCATCCATTCTCCCAATAAAGCAATAAAGATTTCCCAAGTCAGCAGCATAATCGCAGTATGATCCACTTAAATTACCATAATTATTTTGGTAAAGAGTTATGGCAATTTTTAAATTAATTTCTGATTTTTCATAATCCCCAATTTCAAAATACAAACCTCCTAAATTAGCTATACCTGCAATTTTAATTTCTAAAGTTTGATTACTAGGATTTTTATCAATTGTTTCTATTACTTCTTTATATAAATCTTCAGCTTTTTGATAATTTCCTAAATCTGAAAAATGAACAGCCAAACCAAGTTTTGCTGTTGCCGTTAGTTCGTGTTCTTTTCCTAAAAGCCCCTCTAGCCCATTATATGCTTTTACTAAAAATGGTTCTGCTTCATTAAGTTTGCCTTGATTAGAATAAATAGAGCCTATGCCACCTAGAATGCTGAAGTAACTAAAATCATTTTTTGATATTTTTTCCTGAGTTTCCAGTGCATCTAATGCAAATAATTCTCCATTTTTATAGTCTCCAATATCTGTATAATACCTACTTAATATCACTCTGCTAGCAACACTAACCTCGTCTATTACAGTATTAAACTTTTTCTCTAAATCTATTCCATAAATTAAATAGGGTTTGGCTTCATTATCTTTTTTCAGAAAAGAAAAAACTAATCCCAAGTTCAAATACGGTTCTATAGCTAATTTGGTATTAGATTTATTGTTTAATTTCAAAACTGCAATAACATCTAAATATAAATTTTTTGCCTTTTCATAATTCACAGTATATCTATACAAACTTGCTAAATAGTTTGCGATTTCCAAATAATTTTTCTCCTCATTTTTTGAGTTGCAATCGTTTAATGATTTTTCCCCAAGAGCTATTGCTTCATCAATTTTTTTGAGTTTAAATAACTCATTCATTTGTTTAGTTTTTTCTAAACAATTTTGCCCATTAACCAAACTAATGAACCCTAAAAATAAAATATACAAAACAACTACTTTAATAAATTTCCTTACCATCGTAAATTATTTTTAAAACCTTATTAAGCTTATAACTAAAACAAATTCTTATTTTATTATTAATTGTTATTTCATCGCAATTTTCATTGTTGCTTACTTTATAGGTTTTATTTGTGTTTTTCAAATTTTCCCTCTTTCTCCACTTTACTTTAAATTCCTCAATGCTTTGCATTGGCTTATCTATCAAAGCAAACAATTTGTAATTATAAATTACTACACTATCAAAGGCACTGGTTAAAGTGTTAAAACAAAGTGTTGCCTTTTTTATATTATCAGCATGGTAGTAAGCAATGCCTTTAAGCATATTTACTGTATTGTTGTTTTGTGCAGCTACTGGTATTTCATTAAGCCTACCAATTGCAGCTTCGGGGTTGTCCATTATGTCTAACACACATGCAAGGTTTATGTATGCTTTTATGTAAGTGGCATCTAAACTAATGGACTTTTCAAAATACTTTTTTGCTTGTAGCAAAAGCGTATCCATTTTAAGGGTTTGTGCATCGCTATTACTTCGGCTTGTAGTATTTTGTAGGCGGCTTATAGCATCTATTTCTATTGGGTAAATAAACTCAATGGCTTGCAAAGGTTTTAATTGTAGTGCATTAAGTAAAGTTGCTACCCCTGCATTATTGTAATTTTCTCTGCTTGTAAAATAGCGTAATACTTCGGTGTAGCAGAAGGCTGCGGCTTCGTATTCGCCAACCTTTGTTAATAAATTACCTGCATAAAAAATTGGTATTAGTTTATTGCATTTTTGCAGCCGCTCTTTATTTATGGCTTTTCTATCTGCTTTAGTAGGGTAACCATTTATAACACTAGGTAAGTTATAATTACTGTAAATTTTATCAATAAAAGCATTAAAAATATTGTAAGGGTAATAGCCTGCAATAGTGGCGTACCAAATACCTTGGTAATCGGCCTCGGTTTCTTTTTCTAACTTATTTGCTTTTGTACTTCTCCGTAATGCTTTGCTTAGTGAGGTTTCTCCTAACGCAAAAGCATAATCGCTACAAAAATTATGGTCGTTGTAATAGTGTGCCAACTCGTGGCTTATAATTATAGCTAAAGCATTTAGGCTATCGGCTTTAAGTTGTAAACAAATATCTATTAATTGTTCATCTAGTTTAATTGTGGGGCTTGGTGTGGTTATATAAGCTGCCACTACTCTTTCTTTTTGTGTATTGGGTAATATAGTTAAAAGCGGTGCAGGTTTGGCATTACCATAGGCATTTACTATATTACTAAATACAGCTTGTGCCATTATTTGTTTTTGGGCAAAAGTTTGTGCTTTAGCATTTATTGCTAAGCTTACACAAAATAGTATAGTAAAAAAATGCTTCATTTTTTATTTTTTAAAAACTTTTTTCCAAAAAAAAATAGTACTATTATCCCAAGTATAATTGCACAAATAAATATTGCTATTTTATAAGGCCGTATTGCCCTTAGGCTTTTGGCATATATGGTTTGTTGTTGGTTTATGCGTTTACCTTCAAGGGTAGATTTACCAAAATACTGCTTTACAATATAACCAGTTTGTATTTGCCCATTTATTGTAGTTTTTATTTGGTAAAAATTGCCTTTGTTGTATAAAAATTCTACGGGTGTGCCAGGTGGTAATCTAGTAATTAAAGTTTCAGCGTTTAGGTTTGCTGCTCTTGCATCTCCATTGTTTAAATATCCAATTTCTGTATTTGTTAATACACGGTTACGTAATGCAAGCCCATTTTTTACTATAGTAGCTATGTTGTAATTATTATTGGTATTTGTGGCTTTTGCTTGTGGCACGGCTGCATTAAAACTTGCAGCATCGTATCCATTTTTTATGGCTATTAGCCTTGCACTTTGTGGTGGGTGTGTGGCATCGGTTTTTGTATTGGCATAAGCTAGTATTGGGCTTTGGGCTTGTAGTAAAGTAGCACCCATACGCTTGGCTATATTGCCTGCAAAAATATCGGCTTCTATTTCTATATCTGGGTTGCTAGTACCATTGTTAAGTGTATGGCCTGCAAAATGGTGTGCTATTTCGTGGGCAAATATTACCGTGGCTGCAAAGTTAGTTTTACAAGTATTATTTACACTGCCCATAAACTGTGGGTTGTAGCGTATCACCCTTTTGCTTGTACCATTTACTATATCTATTACTGCTGCTGCGTTATCTACTGTTGCTGTAGGCTGCATGCTAAAGTTTTGTGGTAATGCTTGTAGCTGCATAATACTTTTTACAATAAGGCTTACATCGGTCTCCGTTATACTTGCGCCAGTGGCTGTAATGCCACTAAAGCTTACATAAGAGCAAAAGTTTTTTTGCTGGGCTAATAATGCTGTGTTTATTAATAATATAAACAAAACAATAAAAGCATTTTTTTTGCCTAAACTATACAACATTTTCAATTTTTTAGCGGTACCAAGTTTGCATCAAACAAAATTTTATTGGCACTATTAATAAGCAATTTGTCAGTTACTTTTTTTAGTGGGCTTGCTGTATTTATTGCTGCAAGGTTGTACAAATATTTATTTGCAACTAAATAATACTTACCACCAATTTTTATTACCTCAACTGTATTTATTTTGCTACTGTAAACAATTAAGTTGCTTTCGTTCTTAAGAATATAGGTATTATCTAAACTACTTAAGCTATCTATTTTTTGTATTATGTTTTTTGCTTGTGGCTCATATCCACTATTCGATTTGCTTAACACTTCATTTAATTCTTTTATTTTATTTGCAAGGTCGTAAATTTCTATATTTATTTCTTCGTCTTTTGCAGCAAACCCTAGCGATGATTCTTTTAAAACTATAGTTGAAATTTTTGTTGGTACAACATCAGTATTAAGTGTATTGTTAGTTGTAATTAAAGTAGTATCAAGGCTAGGGTTAATTTGAATGGTAGGTTGTGTAGCTGCTACTTCAGTACGCTTTGTATCATTATTGTAAAAAATAAATATAGCACTTGTAAAAAGTACACCTATAATTGATGCTGCTATGGCAAGGCGTTTCCAATTAAAAGATGTAGTAGTTTTTACAGCATGGTTATAATTGGCTATGCTATCAATTTCAATATTGTTGCCATTATTATCTTGCTGTGTAAACTGTGCCTTTAATCGCTTTCGTTCTATCAGTGTAAATGCTTGTTTTATTTCTTCGTCTGTTATTTCTTCTTTATCTAAACTGGCAAATTGCTTTTTAAGATTAGCCCTTTCATTTAACGTAAAGGCAAGTTTTAAGTCGGCATCAAATTGGGTATCTATTGTTGTTTTAAAAAGTAAGTTATCGTTATTTAAAAGTTGCTCAATAGTATTATTAGTTTGGCCATTCAAATAAATGATAGCTAAGTGTTGGTAGTACTCTTGTTGTAGCTGCTTTATTTGTGGCAATAAATGGGTGGCATTTATTGTTTGTACGGCGTTTTCAATATTATTACCTTTTAAAAAACCGTCTTCAATAATTGATATTGATTTTAAAAACAATGCAGGTATTAACTGCATCATTTTAGCCCTTGCCTCTCTGCTAGTGGCAAAAAGATATTGCTTAAAAAATTCTAAATGTTGTTCATTAATTTTTTCCATGTTGCAAACTTTCTAATACCTGTTTTTTTAATCTTTCTCTACATTTATAACTTTGGCTTTTTGCGTTATCAGCATTGGTATAATTCATTACTTTGGCCAATTGGTCCATTGTGTGGTTTTCAAAAAATACTTTACTTAATAATTCGTAACAATTTTGCCCTTTTTCTTTCATCACATTGAGTTCTTTCATCAATATATTTATACGGTCGTTTTTCATTTCTGTTTGTTCGTCATGCCAATCGGTAAATTTTGGGCTGTAGTCATTTTCCCAGTTATCACCCATAAGTACTGGCTTGTTTTTTTTATT
>JANMAV010000146.1:0-8318 GCA_031360055.1 Ferruginibacter sp. | reverse complement strand
TTCGCAAGTATACGTAGTTTTAATATTTTGCTTACCTAAACGTATATTAAAAAATGTAGATCCATCTTCGTTTACGCTAGTAAAAGTGAATCTGTAAATTATATCATCGCCAGTTGTAGCTGAATTATTATCTACGTGAATTTCGTATCTAATATTTTCGCCAAATGTGTACCAGTTTGGCCCACCAGCTGGGTGCTCAAAAGGAATATAGTTGGCTATTAATACAATTTTACTTGAATCTGTAGGGCTTTTAAATGCATATAAATCGGTATTATCTGCAAGGGGATCATTACTGATCAATGGAGCCTCTCTATGACTTGAAGCCGAAGCGTTTATTGCAAACGCAGCTGTGCAAGCCAACATTATTGAGAGTTTTTTTAAATATTGTTTCATATAATTATTATTAAATTATTAGTAGTTAGTTGTAATTAAAATCTTGGTTTAATGGTATAATCAAATCCCCTCCAAGGTGTTTGTACATAAGGAAAGGCTCCTTTAAAAGTAGTATCGTTTTTAGTAGGGCCTGCAGTAAAACTTAATACATTTACTAAGTTTGTTGTTACTGGGCTACTACCATCTAATTTATAATCATCATACCATAAACCTATAGCAGCAAGGGCTACACCACCTACGGCTTGCAACTCAATTGTTGTTACATCATCTTCTAACCTTCTACCATTAGGAAAACCATCCATATTTGGTATAAATTGAATTGCTGTGCTACCATTGTACGTTGCATCAGTTAAACCTAATACTGCTGCATTTACTATACCTAAACTACTAAATTTAGGATCGTTACGTGGGGTTACAGGTACAGCCATGTTTAAACGTAGCATATCACCTAGTGTAGGTAAAAAGTTATTGATAAATGGTTTACCAGCACTTAACGGGCCACCTTTTTTGCCTGTAGCTAATTGGTAAGGAGCTAAGTTTGGTACACCGGTATAAAATATTGGTAAAATATCTACTGCTCTTGGGCTAGCGTTATCTGGTAATAAAATTGATCCAAAAATTGCTGGGTCTAAAGCAGTACCAACTAATGCAGGGTTACCTTTTAAATTATACAATCCAGGTTTACCGTTTCTAAAATCGTATATACCTAAAGAGTGATTTTGTATTCTTAAAGCATTTAAAGCTGGAACAGCAGTACCAAATTGACTATCATCCATATATAATGCTAACTCAGGGTTACTAAAGTATTTTGCAAACTGTACATCAGCAGATGGGTTAGTAGCATTCCACTTATCTTTTAAACCAACTGGTATAATAACTTCATTAGTTAAAGGCATTCCCAAACGAGAAACCTGTACATAATTACCCGAAAATATTGAACCCCCATTTGCATCAATGGTTCTAATTTGTTGGCGACTTGCACTAGCCCATACACCAATAACGAAATCGCCATCAAGTATATTAGCAGCTGCAGTTACAGGTTTACCATCTTTTTGAAGAGTAGCAATTGGAACTTTAATAGCTATGCTATGAACGTTATATCTATTTAAACCATCAATTGTTGGGTTAGTTGTATTACCTTCTGGGCGAAAAGCTCCTAAATCAAAAGCTCCTGCTAAATCAACAAAGAAAGGATCATCAACTGGGCCACAAAAAACTTTTTCTCCACCTGTACCAGTTGCAGTAGCAATAGCATTTGTCATAATAGTATTGTACGACATACCTAAACCAAGGCCCGGAGTATCAATAGAACGTGGACCAATATTAGCTGGAGGTACAACACCATTTACAACTATAGCAGTAAAAGCACCACCATTTATACTTTTTTCGCAAGTATATGTTGTTTTAATATTTTGTTTGTTTAAACGAATATTAAAGAATGTACTGCCATCCTCATTTATTGAGTTAAATGTAAAGCGATACGTTATATCGTCAGTAGTAGTTGTTGTTTTGTTTTTAATGTGTATTTCATAGCGAATACCTGAACCAAATGTATAGTAATTTGGACCACCTTCTGGTAATTCAAATGGAATATAATTTGCTATTAAAGTTATAGTTGTTGGATCATCAGGACTACGAAATGCATATACATCGGTATTGTCAGCTAATGGATCATTAGAAATCAATGGAGCCTCTCTATGGCTTGAAGCATTGGCTAAGAAGCTACCTAAAACTAAGGCAACCATCAGCATCAACTGCTTTACTAAGTGGTTAAATTTTTTCATTATCATAAAATTTTTGTGTTAATTATTTTGTTGTAGTAGCTGCAGTTGTATTGTTGTTGAAATTAAATAGTAACGACAATCTAAAAGTATTTTTTAAAGCATTGTTGTTAGTATTATTACCTGTAGGTACTAAGTATGAAAAATTGAAGCCAGTTACTTTATACATAAACCCTGCTCCTACTGTTACATAATTTCTGTTACCTTTTGTTTTACTTTCAGAAAAATAACCTGCACGAACCATAAATTGATCCTTATACATATACTCCGTACCTAAACCAAGCTGAAATTCTTTTATTTCTTCACTTCCACCACCAGGTGCATCTCCAAATGAGCTAAACCAGCTACTTACCACACCTTTGTTTTCGTATTTTGCTACTGCATTTGCATCTGTAGGGTCTGGAGGGGTTGGTACCATTAGTTTAGTAATGTCTAAACCAAATGATATTTTGTTATCCTTATCAATAGTTTTATTATAAGCAGTACCTAAAGCTAATGTTGCAGGTATAAAGTTTGACTTGTCCCCATAATTTATTTTACCACCAAGGTTTGTAAGGGCTAAACCAAAATTCCATCCACTTTTTAACTTGTAAAATGTAGATAAATCAGCAGCTACGGTACTTCCAGATTTTGCTCCTGTGTTGTTGGTATTATCTGCTAATTTACTATTAATGAAACGTAGGTTTAAACCTAAGCCCATTTTTTCAGATAGTTTACGAGAATAACCTGCTTCTATAGCAAGATCGTTTGGTTTAAATGTTTTAACCTCTTGGCCAGTAGCATCAGTAAAAGTAAAGGTACCCATACTAAAATTGCGTACACCAAAACTTACCGCTTGTTTATCATCAAGCTTGTAAAAACCAGATAATGATATTTGATTTAAACTTTTTACATCTAACTCACTTAGCCATGGAGTGTATGTAAGGCCAACACCATATTTAGTTTCGTTAAATACGGTTTTACTACCATTGTAAAACATTGAATTTGCATCGGGGTTGGTTGCAACGCCAACATCTCCCATTGCAGCAGTACGTGCATCTGCAGATAACCTTAAGAAAGGAACTGCAGTAGTAATTGGATTGTCTTTTGTGCTTTGTGCAAATGATGTTGTATCAAACAACATTAATAGCAAAATTGGTAAAGCAATTTTGGTAAATTTTAAAATCATGAATATTAATTTTTGTTAGTTCTTAAAAAATGAGAAAGAATATTTGGCACATACGGCATTTATAAAGGTTTAGATTGAAAAATGTTAATAGCAAGCTAAATAATTTATTAGCTCAATTAAAACTGTATTGTTGAGTTAACAGTGAAATATATTTTAATAAATTATAAAGAAACGAATAGCTAATTTTACTACTGTTACTACGATAATTTTTAATATGGTATTATGTTTAAATGGTTTTTAATTTTTATAACCACAACTTATTTGTTTGCTTGTCAAACAGAAGGAAATCTAATATCAGCTTCTATACAGACTACTGCCTTTGAAAACAAACAAGCTTTTTCCATTTCGATAAACGGAATTACTTTAGAAGCCCCCCCTCAAAAAATAGACAGCAGTACGTTTATAAACATGCAACGGTTAGAAGCAGGTTGGGTAGCTTTTGTACCTTTTGCATTTAGCCGTAAAAATGATAGTGTTGTGCACTATAATACCACAGGCCAATGGTGGGGAGAAAGGGAAGAAGGAATTATTGCATGCATAAACATGGCACATGCACAACACATGAAGGTGATGCTTAAACCACAAATTTGGATAGGTGGTGGAGAATACACCGGCCATTTTGCTTTTGAAAAGGAAGAAGACTGGCAAAAATGGGAAAAAAGTTATTTAGCGTATATAATAACACATGCAAAAACTGCTCAGCAATATGGTGTTGAAATGTTTTGTATTGGCACAGAAATGGATGCGTCAGTAAAACAAAGACCACAATTTTGGAGCTTGTTAATTGATAGTGTAAAAAAAATTTATACCGGTAAACTTACTTATGCAGCTAATTGGAGTTGCTATAAAGATTTTAGTCAATGGGACAAACTAGATTATATTGGCATAGATGCATACTTTCCTTTGAATGATGCTACTACGCCTACTGTAGAAAATTTAATAAGCGGATGGAAACCACATTTTAATGAGATTAAAAATTTTACTACTAAAATAAATAAACCAGTTTTATTTACTGAGTATGGTTATAGAAGTATGGATAAATGTGCTTTTGAGCCTTGGCAATCATATAACAAAGAGGCAGTAAATATGGATGCTCAAGCCAATGCATACGAAGCATTGTACAGCGTTTTTACAGCAGAAAAATGGTTTGCTGGAGGTTTTATTTGGAAATGGGAGACAAGAGATGATAGACAAAAAGCAGCTACAAACAATAATTATACACCTCAACACAAACCGGTAGAACAAGTAATTAAAAAATGGTATGCACAGTTTTAAAAAAATTTTTACGATATTAGTTTTTACACAATTATGTTGTTTTATGATGCTATATGCACAACCTCGTAAAGTAAAAAGCGGTACTTATAATTTGTTGCTTAAAAAACTGTTGCCTCATAATGTACCCGAAATAACTGTTGATAGTCTTAGCAAAATTGCAGCCCAGGTTACCTTGTTAGATGCAAGAGAAATAGCTGAATATAATGTAAGCCATTTACAACATGCAACTTTTGTTGGTTATAACAATTTTGCCATTGATTCATTAAAAAATATAGATAAAGATGCACCTATTGTAGTGTATTGTTCCGTTGGATATAGAAGTGCAAAGATTACTGAAAAGCTTATACAGAATGGTTATACCAATGTTCAAAATTTATACGGGGGGATATTTGAGTGGAAAAATGAAAACAATTTATTGTATAATAAAGATGGAGAAACTAACAATGTGCACCCATATAGCAGCAGTTGGGGTATTTGGCTAAAAAAAGGTAAAAAAGTTTATAAATGAGTCAACATTAAAATTATATTTCTCAATATAACATCTTATAAAATCTTTAGTTTTTACAAAATTTAAGTAGCTTATTTTCAAAAATTTTACATGAATTTTCAACTCGTTATTGTTTTGTTATTAAAATTTTTGTAAGAAAAATACATGGCAACCGAAAGAGCTAGGTACTCTAAAAATACTGCATAAAAGTTTTCAGCAAATGCTGTATTACTATATGCACAATAACTTAAAAAGGCAGCACTTAACCATACCATAGCAAACTTTTTATTTACAACTAATGCAAAGGGTATTAAGTTTATTATATACCAAGGGTGCACAGTTGTAGCAAATAAATAATAAAGTGTAAAAACAACTAAAGCCAAGCTGGCAAAACTTTGTAGAGTAAATATTTTTTTAGTAAAAAAAATGTACCCATATATACTTAAAAAAATACACATTAAAAATGGCCCAATAAAACTTATGTAATTATACCCTTTTACCCACCAGCCAATTTGCCTGGCTATGTAATAAATAGATGCATTAAACTCAAAATGCTGAAAATATAAATTCAAACTTTTACTAAATGCCCTAATGGCTTCTACGCTTAAAAAAGGCATAAAAACTACCATTGCAAAACCTATACTTATTAAACTAAATATTATACCTTTTTTAAAACCTAACCATTTTATAAGTAAGGGTAATAATAGTATTGGCAACAACTTTGTTACAATGGCTAGGCCCCATACTATTGCAGCTTTCCATATTTTTTTTTGGGATATTAAGTACATACTTGCTGCCATAAAAGCAACTTGCACAACTTCGTAATGTAGATTACCTACGCCCTCTATAATAACCATTGGGCTTAGTGCATATAATACAACATTGTTTACTGGAAGTTTTACTTTTTGCAATACTTTCATAATGCAAAAAATTCCAAATACATCAATTGCAGCTACCATTATTTTTAGAGAAATTATAGATACATATCTATTTGCCCCACTAATTATTGCACTTATATAAAAAGTAGCTTGCATAAGTGGTGGGTAGCAGGTATAATTTTGGGTATGATTTACTAATGCATGTAATTGTTGGTAATAAGAATAATTTATATTATTGGTTTGTAAAGCTGCTACATACTGGTCAGGGGTTGTTAATATTGGGTTTTCGCCATTTGCAATTAGTTGCCCATCCCAAATAAACCTATACACATCATCACTTAAAACGGGTATAGTAAATACTGAAACTAACCTACAAATAATTGCAAAAATTAGTATATTTTTTACAGTAAAAAAATCTCTATTTGTATAAAATAAAATAAATAATACATGAAGGGCAATTTGCCAGATAAGCAAACAATAAAATTCATTTCTATCAATAAAAATTTGACCAATAAACAATATTGCGGCATAAAGAACAAAAACAGGCCATTGCACAAAAGGGTTTGCAAACTGCGGTATTTTTAATGAAGGAAAGTATAGTTTTTTTATACCAAACAAATTAAGCATACTTAAATATTGTTTTTATGATTTTGTACCCTGCAAGTATACTACCTTTTAATGAACCACTAACTTTACTAACACCCCCAGCTCTGTGCCTATATTTTACAGGCACATTTACTGATCTTAAATTATGTTTTACAGCTTTTACCTGCATCTCTACCGTCCATCCATAATTTGTATCCTGCATCTGTATTTTTTCTAGTGCTTGCCAAGTAATTGCTCTAAAAGGACCTAGATCTAAATACGTATGTTTAAAAAATATTTTAATAAGTGTAACTGCCAACCAGTTTCCAAAAACTTGTTGGGCTGTCATGCTATTGGCTGTTCTCAATGCTTTTACCCTACTACCAATAACCAAATCTGCTTTGTTACACAAAATTGGATCAATAATTTTTTCTAACTCATCAGGATAATCGCTAAAATCTCCATCAAGAAAAACAACTATATCACAGCCCCCAGTTTCCCTTATATATTCCAAACCTTTTAAACATGCCATGCCATAACCAGCTTTTTTTTCAAACAAAACTGTAGCATTATTTGCTTCTGCAATGGCTGCAGTTTCATCTGTACTATTATTATTACAAACAATTATTTCTGTACAAATATTTACTGGTATAGCTTGTAATACTAACCCAATACTATGTGCCTCATTATATGCTGGTATAATTAATTTAATGTTTTTGAAAACTTGCATCAAGTAAAAGTATGGGTGATTTTTTAAATAAATGTTACCAATTTATCACAGTAAAGTTGCATTATAATTAGGTACGCAAATTTTTGCCATTACTTACTACACTGCATGTTAAATAAATACAAATACCACAAAATATCAAACTTTTATTGATGGTAGTTTCGTACCTATACAAAAAAATACAAATGAAAAAATTGTACTCGGTTGCAGCAATTATTTTTTTTACTGCACAAATAACTTCAGCCCAAATAAATAATTTAGCCGATTACACAAAGAGTGTACATTCCTTTTTATCAAAAAATGTAAAAGGAGGCAAAGTAAATTACAAAAGTATAGCCGCTAATAAAAAAGACTTAACAGCCTTAGTAAATTACGCAGCAGGTAAACAAACATTTGGCACAACAGCAGATGAGAAAGCATTTTACCTTAATACCTATAATGTTACAGTAATAAATGGCATAATTAAAAACTATCCTACAAAAGGCCCAATGGCCATTACAGGCTTTTTTGATAAGTTAACGTATACAGTAAATGGTAATGTTGTAAGCTTGAATAATATTGAAAATGATATTATACGCAAAAAATTTCCAGATGCTAGGGTGCATTTTGCATTGGTTTGCGGTGCTAAGAGTTGCCCTCCAATACAATCGTATGCTTTTAATGCAAAAGATTTAGATGCACAATTAACAACACTTGCTAAACAGAGCATTCAAAATACAAATTTTACAAAGTTGGATTTAAAAAATAACAAAGCCAATATTTCAAAAATATTTGATTGGTATAAAGAGGATTTTATCAAAGCCAAAGGTACTGTATTAGCTTTTTTAAATAGTTACCTTACAAGCCCCTTGCCTTCAAATACAAAAATTGAATTTTATGATTATGATTGGGCCTTAAATACGCAATAAAAATATAAAGCAATTTTTCTTAGATAGCAGGGGCGAATTTTTACTGCCTTATGTTCAAAGCCATATCCTAACACTACTTAACGATAATACCGATTTAGTAAAAACAAATTATAAAT
>JANMAV010000119.1:0-7320 GCA_031360055.1 Ferruginibacter sp. | reverse complement strand
ATAAAAATGTAATTAAATTTTCAAAAAATTTATCAAATATTTTTTTTGTTAAAAATATTTGCCAGGAGTAGTAAAAAATTTTGAAAAAAAATGTAATATATCCAACAATAAATTTTAATTAAAAGTCTAAAAAAAAATTACCAACCTTAAATTTACAAAGAAGTAAAAGCGGATATTTTTTTATAGAAAATAAAAATAATTATAAAAATTTGCAAATATATTTACTTGTAAAAAATATATTTACTTATAAAACTAAAACTTTGTAACCCTTTACCACATAGGCTTGTAAAGAAACTGCATAAAAAAAGCTCCGAAATAACGGAGCCTTTTTTGTAATCTTAATTTTAATAATTACTTTTTCTTCATTGGAGCTGCTTTCTTTGCAGGAGCTGCTTTTTTAGCTGGTGCTGCTTTTTTAGCAGGAGCTGCTTTTTTAGCAGGTGCCGCTTTTTTAGCTGGTGCTGCTTTTTTTACAGGAGCCGCTTTTTTAGCTGGTGCTGCTTTTTTTGCAGGAGCCGCTTTTTTAGCTGGTGCTGCTTTTTTTGCAGGTGCTGCCTTCTTTGCAGGAGCTGCTTTTTTTACTGCTGCTTTTTTAGGAGCTGCTTTTTTTGCTGTTGCCATTTTTTTAGAATTTAAATATGGTTAGTAAATAATACTTAAAAATAAATACTATTTTGTAACTACCAAAAAAAACTTAAAAAAATTATGCCGTAGCCTCTACTGCTGTAACCGAAATAAAAGTTTTATCACCCTTAGTTTTTCTAAATTCTACTAAGCCATCAGTCATTGCAAAGATTGTAAAATCTCTACCAACTCCTACATTTTTACCAGGGTGATATTGTGTACCTCTTTGACGAACTATGATGTTACCGGCTATTGCTGGTTGACCACCAAATATTTTTACACCTAATCTTTTACTTTGTGAATCACGGCCGTTTTTTACCGAACCTTCACCTTTTTTATGTGCCATTTTATAATTTTTTTATGGATAAATAGTTAAACTGTTAATCAGAATAATTGCTGAGACTAGTCAACAAAAAAACAATTAACCAACTATGCTACCGCAGTTATTTTTAAATGAGTGTACTGTGTACGATGACCGTGCTTTTTACGGAAACCTTTTCTTCTTTTCATTTTAAAGGCAATTACTTTTTCACCTTTTACTAAGTCATTTAAAATTTCAGCTTTTACTACTGCACTTATGCCTGCACCACTTACAGCATCGCTGCCTGAAGTAGTAAACAATACATCAGTAAACTCTACAGAGTCTCCTGCTTTACCCTCAATATGAGGAACATACAAGCTATCGCCTGCTTTAACTTTAAATTGTTGACCTGCTATTTTTACTATTGCTAACATAACGAACCCAATTTTGGACGGCAAAAGTAACACTTTTCACTTAAAATACGGTGATTTTTTTACTTTAATTACTATCAATGCATAAAAAATATAATAATAACTATACAAACCATTAATAATCAACAATTTATTTTTTAAAATAGAAATGTGTTGAAAAACAATAACCAGCATATTTAATAAAAAGAAAGGCTGCATAATTATAATGCAGCCAACTATACTTATTTAAAATTAATGATTATTTTAATTTGCCCTTAAATGCCTTTCTAAACTCGTTATACCTTGGTATAGATACGTTTTGTACATAACTATCATTTGGGTGTTGTAATACGTAATGTTGATGATATTGCTCAGCCCTATAAAATTTGGTAAGTGGTACAATTTCAGAAACTATTGGTTTATTAAACATACCAGATGCATTATATTTTTGCTTGGCAGCATCTGCAGCTTCCTTCTCGTTTGGACTATTGTAAAATATTATTGAGCGGTAAGATGATCCTCTATCTGGCCCTTGTTGGTTTGGTGTTGTAGGATCTTGAGAGGTAAAAAACACATCTAGCAATTCTTTGTAGGTTACCATTGCAGGGTTGTAATAAACCATTACGCTCTCTGCATGGCCTGTGGTTTCACTACCTACTTCTCTGTATGTTGGGTTTATAGTATTGCCGCCTGCATACCCTGCAATTGCACTATCTACACCTTGTACAGCTTCAAAAACATGTACAGAGCACCAAAAGCAACCTTCAGCAAATACAGCTACTGCCTTATTACTAGTAGCCGGTAAAACTGTAGCATTATCTACAGTAGCAGTTTCCATTTTTTTTGTACTATTGGTTTGTGCACAGCTAATTATACTGCCACTTGTTATTAAAGCCATGGCTATTGGCAAATATTGTAGTAAACGCATAAAAGTTTATTTTTTGTTTATATATACGGAGTATCTATTTTTTGCTTACAATTTAAATCACAAAAAAAGCTTAATTTACTTCTTACAAAAATAATGCTGCTTATTTTTCAAAAAACCACCAAGCTTTTTTGAGAGCCTTGGGTTTTAAATTAAACTTGGTTATGGCATTATCTTGTAAATGTTTAATTGCATCTTCTATTGAATCGGTAAATAAACACAAATCAAGATCTTGAGGAGAAATGGTTTTATTTTTCATTAATACTTCATTATGCTCCATCACTTTTTCATGAAATGCCTTATCAAAAATAATTATAGGAAATTGTTTTATCATTTTAGTTTGAATGAGGGTTAGCGTTTCATAAAACTCATCTAACGTACCAAAGCCACCAGGCATTACCACAAATGCGTAAGAGTATTTTAAAAGTAATGTTTTACGTACAAAAAAGTATTTAATACTTACCCATGTATCTAAATATGGGTTGTGTTGTTGCTCATGTGGTAGCACAATGTTACAGCCTACACTACGCCCTCCTACTGCTTTTGCACCTTTATTAGCTGCCTCCATTATACCGGGGCCACCACCAGTCATAATTGTAAAACCTAGCTCAGCAATTAGGCCTGCAATTTTTTCAGTTTGTTTATAATATATATGATCAGAAGCAAACCTTGCTGAGCCAAATATAGTTACACAAGGCCCTACAAAATGTAAGGTTCTAAAACCTTTAATAAACTCTCCAAATACACTTATAGCAAACTTAAAATCATTCCATCTACTTTGTGGGCCTCCCAAAAACTTAATCTGTTTATTTACAACTTGATCATTCATCGTATAAATGTACCATACTGTGCTGTATAATTAATATTAATTGTTATAAAAATTGATTGAAATATTAATTTGGATGCATAAAATTTAAAGCAACTGGTACATATTTTTCTTTACATGTTTACTGAGAAAAATAATGAGTTAAAAAAAACAAAAAAACAACCTCTAAACACAAATTCAAAAATCATCAAGCCCTATAACCTTACTTTTGCAGTAAACGGTTACTACATAACCAACCATGAAAAAGTTAGATAAATACATACTTACTAGATATTTAATCACTTTTTTCTTTTGTATAATACTGCTTACTGCTATTGTGGTGGTAATTGATATTAGCGAAAAAACAGATGATTTTACAAAATCTAACTTATCTGCTTACCAAATTATGGTACAGCATTATTTTGGTTTTATTCCACGTATAGATGCTATGCTTTTTCCACTATTTGTATTTATTTCTGTTATATTTTTTACTTCTAAAATGGCAGGCAGGTCAGAAGTAATAGCTATTTTAAGCAGTGGTATAAGTTATAGGCGTTTTATGTTACCCTTTATTATGGGTGGTGTAATACTATCTGTTTTACTATGGCTAGGGTATCAATATGTAGTGCCTGTGGCTAATAAAAAATGGGCCGATTTTGAGAAAAAATATGTTGATAGCAACGGACCAGCTAATGCTGCTAACAGTAGTTATAAGCAAAATATTTATTTTAAGTTAGATCAAAACACGTTTGTAGGCATAAAGGGCTACGATACCATATCAAAAATGGGTACAGGTTTTTTTATTCAAAAATTTATTGGCAATAAACTACAATACAATTTAAGGGCTACAAATTTTAATTGGGATACAGCCACCGCTTCATGGAAATTACAGTCAGTAAATGAGCGTACTTTAAGTGATAAAAACGAAATTGTTGTAAACAGTATTGAAAAAAAAATAAACTATAATTTTAAACCAATTGACTTAAGAAGAGATGAGTATCTGAAAGACCAAATGAGTACGCCGGATTTAAATGCATTTATTAAAATGGAAAAAGTTAGGGGTTCTTTAATGTTAAGTACGTTAATGGTAGAGAGGTATAATAGAGATGCCATACCAGCATCAGTTCTTATACTCACCATAATGGGTACAGCATTAGCCTCTCGTAAAGTAAGAGGAGGCAGTGGTGCCCATATAGCAATAGGAGTTGTGCTGAGTATGGTTTACATATTATTTAGTAGATTTTCAGTTGTATTTGCCACTAAAGGTAGTTTTACACCGCTTTTAGCAGCTTGGTTACCAAACATTATTTTTGGCATATTGGCAATATATTTATACAACAGAGCATCTAAATGATACCTACTAAATATACATCATATATTTTTAAAAATATATTTTGTGGTTTTAGCTAAATATTTTGTTTAACAATATTGCACATCGTAATTTTAACCATTAATAGAAGCAAATTAAGAATCAACAAAAAACAAAACAAATTTTTTAACCATGGGTATTATAAAAGATAAGTTTAAGCAAAATTCAGATGCCGTAGCAGCTGAAATGAAAGAGATGCTAAAAGAGCACGGAGATAAAAAAATTGGAGAAGTTACACTTGCCCAAGTATACCAAGGTATGAGGGGTATAACAGGGCTTGTTACAGAAACATCATTGCTTGATGCCCAAGATGGTATTAGGTTTAGAGGCTACTCTATACCTGAGTTACAAGAAAAATTACCAAAAGCACCAGGAGGTAATGAACCATTGCCTGAAGGTTTATTTTATCTAATGTTAGTGGGTGAGTTGCCAACTGAAGATGATGTGCACCATCTTACCAGTGTTTGGCAGCGTAGAAGCCATGTACCACACCATGTATTTGCTACAATAGATGCTTTGCCAGTTACAGCCCACCCAATGACGCAGTTTGTAGTAGCAGTAATGGCTTTACAAACTGAAAGCCAATTTGCAAAAAACTATGCAAAGGGAATGGCAAAGAAAGATTATTGGGAAGCAACCTTTGATGATTCAATGGATTTAATAGCTCGTTTGCCCCGTGTAGCAGCATACATTTATAGGCGCAAATATAAAAATAGTGATCATATTCAACCTAATGGTTTGCTTGATTGGGCTGGTAATTTTGCACACATGATGGGTTTTGAAAACGAAGGTTTTAAAGAGCTTATGCGTTTATATATGACCATACATGCTGACCATGAAGGTGGTAACGTATCTGCTCATACAACGCATTTAGTAGGTTCTGCACTTAGTGATCCCTATTTAAGTTTTGCAGCTGGTATGAATGGCCTTGCAGGGCCTTTACATGGCTTAGCTAACCAAGAAGTTATAAAGTGGATATTTGAACTAAGAGAACAAATTGGAAGCGATAACCCAACTAAAGAACAAATTACTGAATATGTAGAAAAAACGTTGGCTGAAGGAAAAGTTGTACCAGGTTATGGCCATGCTGTACTTCGTAAAACCGACCCGAGATTTACTGCACAAATGGAATTTGGAAAAAAACACATGGCTGATGATGCGTTGGTACAAACCGTATGGAATATTTATGAAGCAGTGCCCCCAATTTTAAGTAGCAAAGCCAAAATTAAAAACCCTTGGCCTAATGTAGATGCTCATAGTGGTGCATTGTTGGTACACTATGGCATGAATGAGTATGAATTTTATACAGTTTTATTTGGTGTATCAAGATCATTAGGAGTACTAGCAAGTTTATGTTGGGATAGAGCATTTGGTTTTCCATTAGAGAGACCAAAATCTATAACTAACGACCTTGTAAAAAAATGGTTACGTGGCGAAGATGAAGTTTGGGGAGATTAAACCTTAAATAAATTGAACAAAATATACAAACTCCGAAAAATTTCGGAGTTTTTTTGTGTTAGTGGGTATATAAAATTATATTTGTGCTCCTCTCAAAAAAAGGGGAATTAGCTCAGTTGGTAGAGCGCTTGCATGGCATGCAATAGGTCAGCGGTTCGACTCCGCTATTCTCCACTAAAACCCCTACAATACTAAGTTGTAGGGGTTTTTTAGTTATATTCCAAGTTTTATATACAAAAGTTGTATATTTTGTATATGAAAATAAAAAATATATTTTTATATCAATTATCTTCTGTTTAAAACAATACAGCCGTTTAATAAAAAATAATAAATGCAAATAAATATTCCTTTCAAAAATTTTAATCTACTATGTAAATACACGGTAAAGTAATTAACTTACTTTACAACAATAAGCAGAAAGGAAGATTTAAAAATATGATTAAGCCGTTAGATATACACAAAAAATTTGCCCAGTATTTTAATGATCAAAGCATTGAACCTATAATTTATTTAGTTTCAAAAAAATTAAGCGAAGGCCATATTTGTATTGATTTAGATGCCATTGATTTAGCTGAACTAGCTGCTGCTGAATATGATTTTGTACCAAATATAGATACTATACAAAAAAACTCATTAGTTGGTGATGGTAGTACTGCAACCCCATTTATTTTACAACATTACAAATTTTATTTACAACGATACTATCAATACGAAACAATTATTTTCAATAAAATTAATAACCTTATCAGTTTTGAAGGCAACTATGCTGCCAATCTAATTGATAGATTGTACAAGCAAAAAGAACATATTGATGAGCTGTTTTCAACAACTACAAACGTACAAGTTACCAATTGGCAAATGGCTGCTGTAGTTATGGCCATGAAGCAAAATTTTACAATAATTACTGGTGGCCCAGGTACAGGGAAAACTAGTACCGTAGCAAAAATTTTAGCATTATTATTACACATGGATAGCTCAGTAAAAATTGCCCTCACAGCACCTACAGGCAAGGCTGCTGCACGTATGGGTGAAGCTTTAAAAAATGCTGCCACTGCTTATCCACAACACATACAACAAGTATTTAATAATATTGAACCTGCAACTATACATAGATTGTTAGGTACTATAAAAAATAGTATTTATTATAAGCACAATGAAAAAAACCAATTGCCATTTCAAGTAATTATTATTGATGAAGCATCCATGATTGATGTGGCCTTGTTTGCAAAATTATTAATGGCTATTGCACCAACTACAAAAGTTATTTTGCTAGGAGATAAAAATCAATTAGCATCCGTAGAAGCTGGTAGTTTATTTGGTGATTTGTGTAATGCACTGGAAAAAGTAAATATGTTCTCCAAAAAAAATGTAGATCTAATAAATGATTTTATTATTAACACAACACAACAAGTACCAGTAAAAAATATT
>JANMAV010000115.1:0-2966 GCA_031360055.1 Ferruginibacter sp. | reverse complement strand
ATTCTTTCCAGCTGTAATTTATGATCAGTTTTTTGCATAAGTAAATCTAAAAATACTTTTACAGAAATGTAAAAATGAAACATTATTATTTTTAGAGCAGTAATTGCCGGGGCACAAAAAAAGGACAATTTTCATTGTCCTTTTTTGTTGGGTTACCAGGGTTCGAACCTAGACAAACAGAATCAAAATCTGTTGTGCTACCGTTACACCATAACCCAATCTTTAAACCAAAATTTGGTTTGGGAGTGCAAAAATAGGGGTTTTTAAAAAAAGCCCAAACTATTTTATTAATTTTTTTTATTCGCTATCTTCTTTTTCTTTTAAAGACTTTATTAAATCTAATGCTTCAGCTACTACATCACACATAATTGTAATTAAAGAGCCAGGTTTTGCTGTATTATATGCATGCATGATGGCTTCTTTTTCATTCAAAATTACAGTAACCGGTATCTCCTTGTCTTTAACTGAATTAATACCTTCTACTAATAAGTTAACGATATTTTCAGCTGTACGGCCTCTCAGATGTTTATCTTGCCTTATAATAATTTCATCGAAATACTTTGCTGAAATTTCACCTAGTTCTCTAATATCTTCATCTCTCCTATCTCCAGTACCACTAATAATACCAACTTTTGGTGTTCCATCCATTTTACCTACAAAATCACACAAAAGTTGCAAACCAGCAGGATTATGTGCAAAATCTGCCAAAAATTTAAAGTGCTTAAATTGAAATAAATTAAGCCTACCTGGTGTTTGCGTTGGTGAAGGTATAAATGTTTCTAAAGCTAATTTAATATCAGCTACTTTAATGTTTCTATACAGGTAACAAGCTAAAATTGCTGGTAAGGTATTCATTACATTGTGCAATGCTTTACCACCATAAGTAATAGGAATATCAGCAACTTTTTGGACCCTTATTTTCCAATTACCCTTCATTATGGTTACAAATCCATTTTCAAATACAGATGCTAAACCTCCACCTTTGCAGTGCTTAATTATTCTTGGGTTATTTTCATCCATACTAAACAGAGCAATATTGCAACTCAAATCTTTTCTCATGTCATATACAAGGTCATCATCAGCATTTAAAATTGCATAACCATGCTTATAAACGGTTTCAGGCACTACCGCTTTTACTCTTGCCATTTGTGCTAAACTGTCAATACCACCCAAGCCCATATGATCTGCAGTTACATTTGTTACAATAGCTACATCACAATTTCTAAAAGCTAAACCGCTTCTTAAAATACCACCACGGGCACTTTCCAATACAGCAAAATCAACGGTTGGGTCTTTCAATACAAAGTGTGCAGATGCAGGGCCTGTACAATCTCCCTTCATCATCAGTTGGTTTTGTATATATACACCATCGCTAGTAGTGTACCCTACTTTATAGCCAGCACATTTTGCAATATGTGCAGTAAGCCTGCTTGTAGTGGTTTTACCATTAGTTCCTGTAATGGCAATTATAGGTATTCTACCAGTATTTTCTTTTGGAAAAAGCATATCAATAACTGGCTCTGCTACATTACGTGCTATACCTTCTGATGGCTCAATATGCATTCTAAAACCAGGTGCAGCATTAACTTCTAACACCGCTCCGCCATTCTCATTAATGGGAACTTTTAAGTTAGGTGCCATTATATCTATTCCACAAATATCTAAACCAATTATTTTGGCTATTCTTTCTGCCATGAAAATATTATTAGGATGTACTTCTTCCGTTACATCTGTACTGGTACCGCCAGTACTTAAATTTGCGGTCGGTTTTACTAAAACTTGCTCTCCTTTTGCTGGTATAGTTTGTAAAGTATATCCTTTATCATCGAGCATTTTTTGAGTAAAATCATCAACCTTTATTTGAGTTAATACCTTTTCGTGCCCATACCCTCTCCTTTCATCTTTGTTGGTTTCATCAATAAGCCAATGTATAGTATTTACCCCATCACCCGTTACAGCTGCAGGGGTACGTAATGCAGCACATACAAATTTGTAATTTATACATAGCAATCTAAAATCGAAACCAGTAATAAATTTTTCACATATTACACTACGGCCATATTTTTGAGCAGCTTCTAGAGCTACCAATGCCT
This sequence comes from Ferruginibacter sp., assembly GCA_031360055.1. Classification (GTDB taxonomy): domain Bacteria; phylum Bacteroidota; class Bacteroidia; order Chitinophagales; family Chitinophagaceae; genus Ferruginibacter. The sequence continues at coordinate 873 of JANMAV010000115.1, read as the reverse complement.
GTTCAAAATTTACAATATTTGTGGTAGCGCCTTTGCCATGGTTACCATTTAAAGGTTTTAATACACAAGGGTAACCAATGCTTTGTACAGCTTCTTTTAATTCTTCTTCATTACGAATTATGCTTCCTTTTGGCACTGGTATTTCAGCGGCTTCTAATAAATTTTTTGTGTCATCTTTATCACCAGCAATATCCACACCAATACAACTTGTTGTGCCGGCAATGGTAGCTCTAACCCGTTGCTGGTTTACACCATAACCTAATTGTACAAGGCTGCTTTTATTTAGCCTAATAAAAGGGATGCCTCTTTTAGCAGCTTCTTCTACAATACTACCCGTACTTGGTCCTAGCCTAGTTTCTTCTCTCAATTCTCTCATGGTTTGTACATCATCATCAAAGTTATAAAGCTCTCCTTTTATTAAGCTTTCACATAATCTAAATGCTGCTTTTGCAGCATATACACCAACTGCCTCTTCCATATAATCAAACACAACATAATATTCTCCTACCTTTCCAGTGCCTCTAGTTCTGCCAAAACCCATATCCATACCAGCCAAGGTTTGTAGTTCTAATGCCACATGTTCTATTACATGCCCCATCCAAGTACCTTCTTCTACCCTTGCAAAAAAGCCTCCTGCTGTACCTTCACTACATCTATGCTCATACATAGTAGGTAATAATTTTTCTAAATTTTGTCTAAAACCTTCTATTGTATTTGTTGGCCTCTGTTCCATTTCTTCTAAATCTACCATCATTTGTATAAGCTTTCCTCTACGTACGCTCCAATAGTTAGGGCCTCTAAGTACTTTTATTTCTACAATTTTCATGTGCTATATATTACAGTGGTTAAGGTTAGAATAAAATTAATTTTTAA
>JANMAV010000177.1:0-3763 GCA_031360055.1 Ferruginibacter sp. | reverse complement strand
TACCTTAAACGACCAATAAATAATAAACTCTGCCACCATTTCTCCAGCTTTATTTTTGCCATAGGCATGTGCACTTATTGAGCTGCTTTTCCCTGTATCAATTGCATATTTTATAGATGCTAAAATTCTTTTACCATCATCGCAAGTAAAGTAAACTCTGCCTGTAGCTTTTTTTATAAATGTGGCTTCTACATTAGTTACAAGCATGCTAACTTTTGGGGTACGCTTGTATAAATGGCCCATTGCAAGCACACCTGTACTCATTTCGGCTGCCATTGCCAAACAAGCAAAATATGTACTACCAAATGGGTTTTTGCTAAACCATTTATATGGTACTGATGTAATGCACTTTGTATCTGACAGGTAAGCCACTCTTACACCGCTGTACAATGCACTAGGAAGTTTTATTAATAAGAAAAACCTAAACCAAAAAAAATTAAATATTTTGGAACAAAATTTTTCAAATTGTTCTTCATCTTCTGAAATTTGGCTATTACTCAAAATGCTAAGTTTTACGCTTTTATGATACTAAATAACTTATTTATTTGGTATTGTATTGCGTAGTTGTAAAAATAAAGATTGATAATTTATAAAATTAATTATATATAATAAAAAAAATATTTATGTCTTATCATCATTTACGAATTTACAAAATATGTTCTAATGATTACTTAATAATAAATAGGTTTTCGCTTACCGTAAATTGTAGCATTAAAAGGTAAAATATTATAAAAAAGTGGTACATTTGCAGCCCGTTAAAAAAACAAACGGGTATTTATATGTCATTTAATATTAACAAACAACTAAACGCAGATGATCAGGAGCCCAAGGCTGCACAAGATGCACCCGAAGCCACTGCGACAACAAACACCCCTGGGGTTACAGATGCAACAACGTTAGACGCTGAAATAGCTACTTACGAAACTGCTAAAACTGAAGAGGCTGCTGCAAATACAAAACCTGCTTATGTAGCGCCTGTACAAACTGCTCATGATGATTTTGATTGGAGCAGAGATAAACGTAATGTATCTTCTTACTCTCAAGCAGAGAAAGAAAAATACGATACCGTTTATGATAACACTTTTAAGCAAATTAACGATGGTGAAATGATTCAAGCAACTATTGAATCCTTAACCAAAACTGATGCTGTAGTAAACATTGGTTTTAAAAGTGATGGCTTAATATCTTTAAACGAATTTAGAGATATACCAGGCGGTATAAAAGTAGGAGACGTTGTAGAAGTAATGGTAGTAGAAAAGGAAGACCGTGAAGGTAACCTTAACTTAAGCCGTAAAGCTGCCCGTACTACTAGAGCTTGGGAGCGTATTGTAGAAGTAAATAAAACTGGCGAAATTGTTACTGGTTTAGTTACTAGTAAAACTAAAGGCGGTTTAATTGTAGATGTTTTTGGTATGGAAACTTTCTTACCAGGATCTCAAATAGATGTGAAACCAGTTACTGATTACGATCAGTTTGTTGGTAAAACAATGGAATTTAAAGTTGTAAAAATTAACGAAGCTATTAAAAACGCTGTTGTATCTCATAAAGCACTTATTGAGAGTGATATTGAAGCACAAAGAGCTGAAATTATTGGTAAGTTAGAAAAAGGCCAAGTATTAGAAGGTACTATTAAAAACATTACCGATTTTGGTGCATTCCTTGATTTGGGTGGTTTAGATGGTTTACTATACATTACTGATATATCTTGGGGTCGTATTAACCACCCATCTGAAGTATTAAAGATGGATCAAAAAGTAAATGTGGTTGTACTTGATTTTGATGATGATAAAAAACGTATTAGCTTAGGATTAAAGCAACTTACTGCTCACCCTTGGGATACCCTATCTGAAAGTTTGAAAGAAGGCGAAAACATTAAAGGTAAAGTGGTAAATATTGAAGATTACGGTGCATTCTTAGAAATTATGCCAGGTGTAGAAGGTTTAGTACACGTAAGCGAAATTACATGGGCTAACACTCCAATAAATGCTAAAGAGTTCTTTAAACTTGGTGATGAATACGAAGCAAAAGTTGTTACACTTGATAAAGATACTCGTAAAATGAGTTTATCTATTAAGCAACTAACTGACGATCCTTGGAGTACTATCGAAAATCAGTTTCCTGAAAACAGTAAGCACAACGGTACCGTTAAAAACATTACCCCTTATGGTGTATTTGTAGAGCTTACAAGTGGTATTGGTGGTATGATACACATTAGCGATTTAAGCTGGCTTAAACGCTTTAACAACCCTAATGAGTATACCAAAGTTGGTAACGAAATAGAGGTTATGATTTTAAGCATTGATAAAGAAGGGCGTAAACTACAATTAGGCCATAAGCAAATTGAAGAAGACCCTTGGAACAGCCTTGAAGATACTTTTGCAGTAGGAACCTTACACCAAGGTACCGTTATTAAAAAAGATGATAAAGGTGCTGTTGTACAATTACCATACGGTTTAGAAGGTTTTGCACCTATCCGTCATTTAATGAAGGAAGATGAAAAAGCAATTGCACAAGATGAGATAGCTAATTTTGTAGTTATTGAATTTGATCGTAACGATAAGCGTATAGTACTTAGCCACACAAGGCTTTGGGAGCAAGAAAAAGAAGAAGAACGCCAAGTAGAAATTAAAGAGAAAAAAGCGGAAGTAGAATCTACTAAAAAAGCTGTAAAAAATATACAAGCAAAAGTTGAAAAAACTACCCTTGGAGATTTAGGTGCTTTGGCTGATTTAAAGGCAAAATTAACAAGCGATGAAGCAGATGCTGCTGGTAAAGCAAGCGACTAATTTATAAGCGTTAAAATTTCACAAAAGCCTCCATTGCAAAATGGAGGCTTTTGTTTTGTAATTGTTTAATTGCTGTATGGTTAAATTGTTTTTTGGATCATTATTACAAGTGCTGCCAAACCTGTACTTTGGCTTGGCAAAATGTAGTATTACAGTTTATAGTTTTTTTGCCATGCCTTTATTATTATTTTTTGCTGTGAGAAAATACTTTTTGCAATTAGTATTTAATTACATTACTATTAGCAAGCATAAACACAGCATCAGTTGCAGATGGTTTAATAATATATGTACCTGTAAACCTGCCAAATGCCGGCAAAACAGCTTGCTGCTCAGTAAAATGAAAGCAGGGTAGGCTAAGGCTTTGTTTCCCCAATCCTTTAATAATTACCGCAGGGTGTATATGCCCACTAAAATAATATGTATCATTATTTTGCAGTAGGGAGGGTATTTGATGTGTAAAAGTAAATGCTCCAATACATAACACATTTTTATGTACCGTTAATGCTACATCAGTGTAAAAGTTATTGGGTAAAACATCGTGGTTGCCTAACACCAACATAAAATGTATGTGTGCATAATTGGCTACCCACTCATTAAATAAAATATGCTCTTTATTGTAACTGCTGTGAAACAAATCGCCAACAATAATTATTTGTGTAGGCTTAAAGTATTGTATATCTGTTGCTAACCTAACCAAATCTTCTTTAATAATATTTTGCGGTATAGCAATTCCATTTTTACGAAAATGACCACTTTTACCTAAGTGCATATCAGATAAAATTAAAATTTTTTCATTCTCCCAAAATAACGTTTTATTGGCTGATAATAGTAAGGTTTGCTGTAAAATTGTGTGAGGTAAAAAAGTTGTCATGGCTGGCAAAATTACCGTTTGTCATGTTTTATTTTAAAATATATTGTTAAGTTTTTTATTTTAGATTTCTAAACTAACTTAATATGGACCAACAAAACGATTTAAT
>JANMAV010000101.1:0-17735 GCA_031360055.1 Ferruginibacter sp. | reverse complement strand
ACTTATGGCAACATCAAATGTTTCGTTTGTAAGATCAGCTAATTGCCTGTTGTATTCTTTGTAGGCGTAAACAGCAAATGCTATCAGAGCTATTGCTATAATTGATAAGAGATATTTTTTTTTATTTTTCACACTACAATTAATTACTGTGTTGGCCACCTCCATTTATCCAATCAATAATTTTTTGTTTATCGCTTGCTGATATTGAGCCTGAGGCCGGCATTATAGAAGGGTTGCCATCAACCGCTCTGGCTTTTATTCTGGCACTTTTAGATACTATAGTACAATCATCATTAAAATCTATACCATTTTGAGGATTGGCGCCTCCATGGCAACCAGAAAATGAACAATTAGCGGTCATGATAGATTTTACGTTGGTAAACTGTGGCCCAGCTACCTTTACAGGTACTTGAGCAGTAGCATTGTTGGTACAACCATTATTGTCTCTTACAACAATATTATAATTGCCAGTACCTAAAGTGTTAAAAACATTTGAAGTCTGAAAAGTTCCACCATTTAAGTTATACATAAACCCTGTACTACCAGATGCATTTATGGTAATAGAACCATTGTTATTGGTACATTTATCGCTACCAAGTGTGTTTGCTATAACAGTAATTGTGGGGCATGGATTGTTTGCAACTGCTACACTGCCCGACGATCCTAAACAAGAATTTGCGTCTTTAGATATGATTGTGTAATTACCAGCTGTTAAATTACTAAACATGCCACTTGTTTGAAAAGTAGTTCCACCATCTTTACTGTACATATAAGGTGCAACACCGCCAGTAGCATTTGCTGTTAGTGAGCCATTAGCAGCTGTAGGCCCACTTGCATTTGTTGTTGTAGTAGTTACCATTATGGTTGGGCAACTGTTACTTGTTACAATAAATGTAGCCGAATTAGTACAGCCATTTAAATCTTGTACTGTAATGGTGTAACTACCTGCTGCTAATCCAGTAAAACTTCCACTAGCTTGAAAAACAGCATTATTTATGCGATAGCTAAGGCCTGTGCTACCCGTTGCATTTGCCATTAAAGCACCATTAGTTGCAGTAGGTGAAGTTGCATTTGTACTTGTGGCGGTAATAATAATAGTTGGACATGGAGATGCTGTTACATTAAATGTTTGACTACCATTACAACCATTATTATCTTTTGCTGTAACGGTGTAATTGCCCGCTGATAGGTTGCTAAATGTGCCTGAGCTTTGAGCTATTCCATTATTTAAACTATAAGTAAAATTATTGCTTCCTGTAGCAGATACTGATATGGAGCCATTAGTAGAGCTGCCACCACTTGTTTGAGTTATAGAGCCAGAAACGATAATTGTTTTTCCTGCACAAGCATCTACAGCTGCTGTATCTGGCTTACTACACGATATAACGTAAAAGCTGCATAAAAGTGTTAGCACTATGCTAGAGGTAAGATATTGACGAATTTTCATTATTATTTTTTAAATTATCATAGTAAATATAATAAATTGTTGCTTTTTAAATCAAATTAAACAAATTTATATTTGATATGGCAATAATAACTCCGTTAATAGTAAATAGTGCTATTAGTTTACAGTAAATTATGCTTTATTGATACAACAAAAAGCTTTACAATATTAGTACTTTTTAAAAAAAATTGCCTTATTTTCAAAATGTGACACTGTTTTTTGTAAACTAATTTGTAGAACCTAGAAAGTGACACACAACTAAAACAAGGGTTGAAAATGCCCTGTATATATCTTGCCCCGTGTTGTTAAGAATTGCACTACCACCGCTTTATGCCACACTGCTTCATGTAAGATTAGTATTTCGATAATATTGAATAGGCGCTGTAGCTGTTGTGTGAGTTTGTACTAGCTACTGTTGTATGGTTGCCGGAATTAAACCCATAATGAAAACTTTCAAATAATAAAGTTTATGCTTTTCATGGGGTTAGTTAAAATAAAAATTATTAGGAGAAAAAAATATTTTCATTTTTAATAATTATTCAACAAACCTTCATCTTTATTGTACCTAAATATTGTCAATCAATTTCTATAGCATTTGGGGTGTTTAAATTTAATTAAACCAGTAATAGTGCTTTTGAAAAACATTACCTTTAAAATATGAATAAACCAAAGTTAAACCTCTTTGATTTTACCATGATAATGGTAAGCCTAGTAATAGGTATGGGCATTTTTAGAACACCCGTAAATGTGGCAGCTAAGGCAGCAACACCAGGTTTGTTTTTTGCAGTATGGCTAGCAGGTGGTTTAATTGCAATTTGTGGGGCGCTTACCTATGCCGAAATTGGAAGCCGTTTTCCGGTTACCGGTGGGTATTACCGTATTTTTTCTTACGCCTATCACCCATCCATTGCATTTGGGGTAAACTGCATTATTTTAATTTCTAATGCTGCCTCATTAGCAGGTGTAGCACTAATAGGAGCAGAGTATATTATTAAAGTAGTAATGCCTAATGCTACTAACACACAGCCCATACAAATAGCCATAGCTATAGGCTCTATCATACTTTTTTATGCAGTAAACTTAGCTGGTTTAAAAATGAGTGCTCGAACACAAAATGTACTTACTATTATTAAAATTTGTTTAATTCTACTATTAATTACGCCGTTATTCTTTTATCAACCTCCATCCAATATTACAGAAACATTTGCCCCATTAGATAGTGGTTTGTTTAAAGAATATGTAAAAGCATTTGGTATTGGTTTGGTGGGGGTAAGCTTTACATATGGTGGGTATCAGCAATCAATAAATTTTGGTGAAGAAGTAAAAAACCCTTCAAAAAATATACCTCGAGGCATCATATTGGGTTTGTTGATAATTATAATATTATACCTCAGTATAAATTATGCATATTATAAAGTAATTGGTTTTACGGCACTAAAAACATCCATAAATATTGCTGCAATAATGGCCGAACATGTTTTAGGAACTGCAGCAGCTAATATTTTAAGCGTACTGCTATTTTTGAGTGTGTTGGCTTATGTAAATGTATTGCTGATGGCTAACCCTAGAGTAATGCAGGCTATGAGTGAAGAAGGGATGTTGCCCAAAAGTTTTGGAAGGCGTACTATAAAAACTAATGTGTTATTTACTTCCTTAAGTGTATTTGCTAGTTTGTGTACTATCATTGTTTTTTATGCTAAAACATTTGATGAAATTTTAAGTTTTACCATTTTCTTAGATTGTTTTGGAATGGTATTATCTGCCGCTACCATATTTACATTACGTAAAAAAACTGCTCATTTAGATGGTACAGGCATTTACAAAATGAAATTATTTCCATTACTGCCTATAATATTTATTGCAGCGTATGCTTTTGTGGGTACAATAATTTTTATTGATAAACCTAGTACTGGTTTATTAGGGCTTGCAATTTTAGCTATATTTATTGCTATATATTTTGTGGTAAATGCACTAACTAGTAAGAAAAAGTATGGATAAATTTGTTTTAAATTAATGAATTACCTTATTTAAAATGGGTACTGTAAAATCTTTATTTTTGTGTCCTTTTCATAAATTTATCTTCTCAATACTAGTTTACATAATATAACAATGCCAGTACAAAAAATACCTATAGCTAACTTTATTGAACTGGTGCCCAATAGCTTGTTGTTAGATGTTAGAAGCCCATCAGAATATGGCCAAGCTCATATGCCCAAAGCTATTAATTTACCCTTGTTTACTGATGAGCAACGAGCAGCTATAGGTACAGCATATAAGCAACAAAGCAGAGAAATTGCCATTAAACTTGGGCTTGATTATTTTGGGGTAAATATGCGTTTACTCATTGAAAAAGTGGAAGATTTAATTAAAAGTAATGCTGCAAATAAAACCTCAAAAAATATTGTATTACATTGCTGGCGTGGCGGTATGAGAAGTGCAGCAGTGGCTTGGTTGTTAGATTTATATGGCTTTAAAGTGTATCAATTACAGGGAGGGTATAAAGCATATAGAAATTGGGTTTTAACTCAATTTACATTACCGTATTCTTTTACAATAATTGGAGGTTATACAGGCAGCGCCAAAACAATACTGTTACAAAAGTTACAAACAATTGGTCATAGTATTGTTGATATTGAAGCCTTAGCTAATCACAAGGGGTCAGCATTAGGAGGTATTGGTTTGCCAGCTCAACCCAAGCAAGAAATGTTTGAAAACCTTTTAGCAGAAGCACTAAACAACATCGGCACTAAAAATAAAATTATTGTAGAAGATGAAAGCCAGCGTATTGGAAATTTGCAAATACCAATGCCGCTATGGTACAATATGAGGGCAAGCAAAGTTTTATTTTTAGAAATACCTTTTATCCAACGCCTACAATACTTAACAATAGAATATGGCAGTTTGAATACTGATGAATTACAGGCGGCAATTTTAAGAATTTCAAAAAGGTTAGGCGGATTAGAAACGAAAAATGCCATACATTTTTTACAACAAAATAATATTGAAGCTTGTTTTAAAATATTACTTGCCTATTATGATAAGTGGTATAAAAAAGGCTTGTATAATAGAGATAATGTGCAAGAACAAATTATAAATGTACCAGCACCTACCACAAACGTAACCGAAAATATTAGCTTAATAAAATCGTATTTATAAAAAATGGAACAAGTAAAACTCACCCAATATTCACATGGGGCAGGCTGTGGTTGTAAAATATCGCCAAAGGTGTTAGATGTTATTTTAAAAGGCAATATTAGCATGCCTGATAATGATAAATTGTTGGTAGGTAATCACAGTAAAGATGATGCAGCAGTGTTAGATATTGGAAATGGTACTGCATTAATATCTACAACCGATTTTTTTATGCCAATAGTAGATGATCCTTTTAATTTTGGTCGTATTGCCTCTGCAAATGCCATTAGCGATGTATATGCTATGGGAGGGAAACCAGTATTAGCCATAGCCATTTTGGGTTGGCCCATTAACAAGCTTGCTCCTGAAGTGGCACAACTAGTTATTGATGGTAGCCGCAGTATTTGTAAAGAAGCTGGCATAACCCTAGCTGGTGGGCATAGTATAGATTCGCCGGAACCTATTTTTGGACTTGCCGTAAATGGCATGGTACCCATTGCAAATATTAAACAAAATAATACTGCAAAACTTGGCGATGTACTATTTTTAACCAAACCTATAGGAGTAGGTATACTAACCACTGCAGAGAAAAAGAGAATTTTACAAGCAGATGAACAAAGCCTTGCTGCAAACCAAATGATGCAGCTAAACAGCATTGGCGAAATACTAGGTACATTAACTTACGTAACAGCAATGACTGATGTAACAGGCTTTGGTTTACTTGGCCACTTAACTGAAATGGCAGAAGGAAGTGGATTAAGTGCAACTATTCAGTTTAACAGTGTACCGCTAATTACTACCAACTTGTTACATTATATTGAGCAAGGCTCAGTACCAGGTGGTACAAATAGAAACAGAGATAGCTATGGCCACAAAATTGGTTCAATTACTGAACAACAGTGGGCAGTGTTGGCAGACCCTCAAACTAGCGGTGGTTTATTGGTAGCCGTAAATAAGGATAGTGTAGATGAATTTGTACATGTGCTAACAAGTAATGGATTAGCAGCACACACAATGCCAATAGGTTTTATGAAGGAAATAGGAAAAAATGTAGTTGATATATTATAAATAAAAATTATTGCTTGTAATAACTTGTGCCAGCTTTGCCTTCTAAATAATCAACATATTGTAAGGAGCCTAGCCTAAATTTAAATGGAATTTTAGTTAGTTTTTCAAGCTTTATTTCTTGCCTACAAAAAAAAGCCAAATTGTTGCTATAAAAGAGTGGGGAAACCAACATGCTTTGGCTAATAGTTTTTGCCCTATTAGTTGTTGCTACTGTTTTTGCTAGTTTATTTACTAAAATGATATTAGTAGTTTGTTTAAATACATTTTTACCCGTTACGGTTACATATTTTGGTTGCCCTTGCACTATAGAAATAGTCAAAACAGATAAACAAAATAAAAATGTTAATTTATGCATCGTAAATACGTTGTAATCAATGTAAATTTACGCAATTAAATGGGTTACTGTTTTATGTTAAAGGTTAAAAAACTAGAGTGTTTTTAATTAGGTAGCAAAAACAGTTCAAAACCTACATTAAGTATTATTTTTTTTTGAATTTATTGTATGTCTTTACACCAAAGTTTACAGCAAAAGCTGTTACAAAAATTATCGCCCCAACAAATACAGTTAATGAAACTGTTGCAGGTGCCTACCGCTATTTTAGATGAGCGTATTAAAGAAGAGATGGAGGAAAACCCTGCACTTGAGCAAGCCAATGAAGATAGCCATGATGATGAGTTTGAAAACGATGAGTTTGAAACTCCTGCAGAAGAAGAATATCAAACAGAAGGAAATGAAGAAGAGTATGACAATATTGATATAAGTGATTATGTACAAGATGGGGACGATGATATTGGTGATTATAAATTGAGGGACGAAAATTATCCTGAAAAAGATGATAATAAAGTAATACCACATAGAGTGGAAACTAGTTTTATAGAAATAATGTTGCAGCAACTTGGTTTACTAAAACTAAGTGAAAAGCAAATGAAAATAGCTGAACAAATTGTGGGAAGTTTAGATGATGATGGGTACTTAAGAAGAGATATTAGTGCCATTATAGATGACTTAGCATTTAGGCAAAATGTGGATACTGACCAAGTTGAAATTGAACAATTGCTTATGCAAATACAAGCTTTTGACCCACCTGGCGTAGCTGCAAGAAATTTGCAAGAATGTTTGTTACTACAACTTAAACGCAAAAAAGACGCTAATAAAATTATTGATGATGCCATAGTTGTATTAGATAAATTTTTTGATGAGTTTACCAAAAAGCATTATGAAAAAATACAAAGAGCTTTAAATTTAAGCGATGAAGAACTTAGAGAAATTATACAGCAAATAGTAAAGCTAAACCCAAAGCCAGGTAGCATTACAGGCGATACCGGCAAAAATACAAATTATGTAATACCCGATTTTTTTATAGCAAATAATGTTGGCAAATTAGAGCTTACACTTAATAGTAAAAATGCACCTGATTTGCGTATTAGCGAAGGGTATAGAGATATGCTAAAAGACTATGATAAGGGCACAAAAAAAGATAAACAGCAAAAAGAAGCGGTACTTTTTATTAAGCAAAAAATAGATAGTGCTAAGTGGTTTATAGATGCTATAAAACAACGCCAAAATACCTTGCTAAATACGATGGAGGCCATTATGAATTATCAACATGAGTTTTTTGTAACAGGAGATGAAACAGAATTGCGACCAATGATATTAAAAGATATTGCAGAAATTACTAACCTCGATATATCTACAGTAAGTAGAGTTGCCAACAGTAAATTTGTGCAAACTGAGTTTGGTACATACAGGCTAAAATTCTTTTTTAGTGAAAGTTTACAAACTGATAGTGGAGAGGAAGTAAGTACCCGTGAAGTAAAAAAAATACTTACAGATTTAATTGGAGAAGAAACTAAAAAACACCCGTACAGCGATGAGAAGTTAACTGATATGTTGCAAGAAAAAGGATACAACATAGCCAGGCGTACAGTAGCTAAATATAGAGAGCAATTAAATATTCCGGTAGCTAGGCTGCGTAAAATTTTATAAATGAACAATAATTTTATACAGCAACCCGAGTTACCAATACCTTACGTAAATCCGGTATTAAGGTGGCCAGCTCAATTAATTTCTTATATTTTTCATCCAATATTTGTACCCATATATGCCATATATTTTTTAGTATATGTTCATCCTTCTTATTTTACTGGGTTTTCAACTAAAGGCAAATTATTTACTGTACTTATAGCAAGCACAAGTTTGGTGTTGTACCCATTGCTTACCATTGTATTATTAAAAGCTTTAGGTTTTATAGATAGCATTTTTTTACGTACCCGTAAAGATAGAATCATACCATATATGGCTTGCGGCATATTCTTTTTTTGGGCATATACAGTGTTTAAAAAGCAGCCTGTTTATCCCCCCATTATTGCCACATTTATACTAGGTGTTTTTTTAGCAGCTAGTGCAGCTTTGCTTGCAAATATTTATTTTAAAGTTAGTATGCATGCTATTGGTATGGGTGGCTGGTTGGGATTATTTTGGATAATTACAAAAAGCAATAGTATGCTCATGACCTGGCCAATAGCCACACTAATATTGTTAACAGGGCTTGTTTGTACAGCCCGATTTTTAGTAAGTAACCATACCCAAAAAGATGTGTATGTAGGGTTGTTAGTGGGTTTTGCCAGCCAGTTAGTAGCTAGTTATGTAGAGTAAATAATTTTGTAAACAGCTATTTTACTAGTATAAAACTTCCATAACATTACATTAAAAAGTTAAGGTGCTAACCTTCTCATTTTCCACTCTTTTTCTTCATTTAAAACATACTCAATTCTATCGTGTAATCTGCTTCGCCTTCCCTGCCAAAATTCAAACAAAGTTGGCTTTACAATATAGCCTCCCCAAAATGCAGGTCTGCTAATGGGTTCTGTTTCAAACTTTTTAGTCAAAGCGTCTACCGCTTTTTCAAGTGTTATTCTATTTGGTATGATGGTACTTTGTGGCGATGCCCAAGCACCTATTCTACTTAGCATTGGCCTACTCATGTAATAGTTATCACTAATGGATGGTTCTGTTTTAAAAACCTTGCCTTCTATACGAATTTGCCTTTCCAATTCTTTCCAAAAAAATATTAGGGCAACGTTGTTATTATTTGCCATTTGATTTGCTTTTTTACTTTCATAATTTGTAAAAAACTCATATCCATCTGGCTTTATGCCTTTTAATAAAACAATTCTGGCAGATGGCTTTTGCTCCTCATCTACTGTTGCCAATGTCATAGCATTTACCTCATCTATTTGGCTATTTACAGCGTCGTTCCACCAATTTTCAAATTGTAAAAAAGGGTTGCTATTAGCATCATCTTCATTAAACAATTGCAGTTTATAATCTTTTCTAATGGTTGATATGTCGTTCATTTCGTAGATATTGTAAGCAGAAGAAAGAGGTACTTTCAAAAGTAAATAAATTATTAAACTATGGTTACCTAAATGGAAAATTTATAAAAATTTGAATTGATGTATTTTTAATATGTGTATATAATACAACCATTTTTAAACTTATAATCAACTCAAAAATTAATTACAAAAAAACTTGTTTACGTTTGTTAAATTAGTATTTTCCAAAAAAATAAAAATTAATTTTTTTTATTTCTTACATAAGCCAACAAGTCGTTCAATTCTTTTATTTCATCTTTAAGCTGTCGGTTTTCAATTTGTACTGTTTCAGATAAACTATTAGCCTCTGCAAGTTGAAATTTTAATTTTTGAACAGTTTTGTAAAGTGCGGTGGCATCATCTAAATTTTGAGTTGTTATTTGTAGCTCTGTATTTGATGCAATTAAGCTAGCTGCCAAATGCTTGTTTTTTTGGTCTTTTTTATTTGCTTTTAGCAACTCTAGTTCCATTTGCTCCTGCATTAATTGTAGGCTATTATTTTTTTCAATTTCTTTATTATAATTAATTTTTAGTTGGGCTATTTCTAACTTATTATTATCCATTCTACTTTGTAGGCTTGCCTTACATTCATAATCATCGGCAAGTAATTGTATTTCCTCATCCTTTTTTTGTAATTGAGTATGGTAATTTTCAATTTTGTCTTGCAGTTCAATGTTTTCTTGCAATAAGCTATTAATCAATTTTTTATAATCCATAGCATCATTTTTTTGTAACACTAAGTTACAATTTGATGTGTATTGATCATCTATTTTTTAAGTAATAATACATTCTAAATGGTTTTTACGTTAATAAAATTAAATATAAATGGTATATTAGCTAAGGCAACATATTTTATGATAAGAGCATCATATAGTTGTAAAATAAATTATTTCAATTTTAAAATATTGACAGATACCGAATTAATAAACGGCTGTAAAAAAGAGGATGCACATTGTCAAAAAAACCTTTTTAACCGCTACGCAAACACCCTTTTAGGTGTTTGTAATAGGTATGCCCGTAATAAAGAAGATGGGGAAGATATTTTACAAGATGCTTTTATTAAAATATTCAGAAAAATTGATCAATTCAAAGGCGAAGGATCTTTTGAAGGTTGGATGAGGAGAATTGTTGTAAATACTGCTTTAAAAAAATATACAATTAGCCGGTATAGTAAGGAATTTACCGTGAGTGAAGTAAAAGATAATACTGAGGCAAGTATGGATGATGTGTACTCTTTTAATAACTTATCAGCAAAAGATATTTTAGCATTGATACATAAGTTACCAGATGGATACAGGATGATATTTAATTTGTATGTGGTAGAAGGATATCAACATGATGAAATAGCACAAATGTTGGGCATACAAGCTGGTACCAGTAGAAGCCAATTAGTAAAGGCAAGACAAATGTTACAAAAAGAAATTGTGCAAATACAAAAAGTAGCTGTTTAAAAAAAAGTAGAAAATTAAAACATGATAAATAATTTATTTGACAAACATGTACAAAAGCAATTTGGGCAATACAAGCCTGAAGTGCCAGCACATATTTGGGAAAATATTGCTAAATCAACTACACAAAAAAAACCATTATTTTACTGGTTTAATAATAGCACAAAAACTGCAGCCATTCTGTTAGTAACACTTGTTATGGGCGCTGCATTTTATTTTTATAATCAAAAGAGTGCCATACGAACAGCTAAAAAAAATGAACACAAAAACATTGTAAATGTTGTAACGGTAAAACAATCATCAAATTCAAATTCCACTACAGCCACAAAATCTAACCAAAAATCTACACAACTTAATACATCAGTACAAAGTAAAGTTAAATTTCAAAAAAATAATAATATCAATACCTTTAGCTCAACTAATACTCAAACATTACCATCAAGCAAAGAGCAGAACAAAAATTTAAATGGTTTATTAATATTTAATAATGCTGATGAAAATAGTTTTAGCAAAAATGGAACGGCTTTAATGGCATTAAATTCAAATTACAACCATGTAAAATTTATACCATTTTTTAATCCTAAAGCTACCATACCAACTTTGCCAATAGCAAAAAATATACCTTGCCCTGAAGCCGAAAAAAATACAGCTGGAAATAAAAAATATGTAGAGCTGTATGCTAGCCCAGATTATACTTTTACAAGTGTAACAGATACATCAAACTCAACTTACCGTATGCAACGCCAAGCTAGCAACAAATTGTTACTTGGGTATAGTGCTGGTGTTAGAATTACAAAGGTTTTTAGCAGTGGTATGAGTATTCGTACTGGCATAAATTATAGCGTAATAAAAGAGCAGTTTACAGCTAAAAAAGGGAGTATTACACAAAATGTTTACATCATAAATAATATGGGAGATACTACTGGCACATACACAGTTACTTCTGCACAATATAAAAAATCTACCAATACTTATAGCCGGATTGATGTACCCATTACAGCCGGTTTTGAAGTAGGTAATGGAAGGTTACACACCAATATTAATGCTGGTGCAGTTATAAATATTTATTCAAAACAAAAAGGGTTGGTATTAGATAATAATGGCAACGAAGTTGATTTATCTAATAAAAATGCAGCATCGTCATATTCCTTTAAACCTAATGCCGGTGTAAGTTTGCTAGGAGCTGTGTCAATATATTACAAGCTTACTGATAAGTTACATGTTATGGCAGAACCCTATGTAAGATACAGCCTTAGCCCAGTAACAAAACAAGCTATAACGTACTCCCAAAAATATCACACTGCTGGTTTAAAAATAGGGTTGAGAGCAGATTTTTAAATATTAAAGCAACAGTTTTAATATACAAAGCATCTTTACAGTATACCTTACTAATATGAAAAAAAATTCCATAGTTATTATCGGCTTATGTTTTTTTGTTTTGCAATCATGCCAAAAAAATATTGATATAGTTGAGCCATCAATATTTGTTGGTAGCCCAGATACCGCTTGGGTTACCACAATTCCTAATAATAGCCAATTAGCATCTTTAAAAACAAATTTAGCAATTTCATTTACTGCTGATAGCTTTGTATATAATAACATAGCTACAACAAATACTGCTGCTAATGTTACACTTGCTATTCCTGCAAATGCACTAGTAAAAGGTAATGGGTTAGCTGCAAATGGAACAGTAAATGGGCAAACCCAATTATTACAAAAAAAGGGAGATTTTATACGTATGAATGTGCAAACTATTAGCAATAATATTTTGCTTACTTATGCTGGAGCTTTGTACAAAAATTTGAAACAAAATGATAGCGCCTTGCAAATTGCTCAAGGTAAAAAAATCGAAATTAAATTTCCAAATAGTAACATTGCTTTTCAACAAAATTTACAAGTATATCATGCTAGTGTTAGCAATGATGGTTATTTTAATTGGTTAGCCAATACAGATTCTGCTACCAATACAGTAACAACAGTAAACAATGGGTATCAATTTAATACAAACAAACTTCCGTGGTTGCAAGTAGCCAAACCAATGGAAGTGAATACGAGTACACAAACAGTAATTAAAATAAAATTACCACCAAACTATACCAATTCAAATACAGCTGCATTTATTGTTTTTAATGATGTAAATTGTGTTGTAAATTGTAAAGCAGATGTTGATGCCAAAAAATTTATATCTCCGGCATTACCAGCTAATAAAAGTATAACCATTGTAGTTTTATCTAAACAAGTAACAGATTATTATTTGGGATATACTCAAACAATAACAACAAATACCAATAGTATGCAAGAAGTTATAGTTACCCCCACTTTGAAACCACTATCAAATATTAATTCTTATTTATCTACCTTATAGTATGTAAATAAAAACCCTATGTTTCTAGGCTGCCTTCCCTAAAGAGGCAGCTTTTATTTTAAAAATATCATAGATATTTGTACCAAATAACGGCATGTCCATTTCAACTCCAACAGTACAAGGCAAACTAATTGACAATCAAACCCGTTGCCAGCACTACCATAGCCCTTTAGATATTATTGCAATAAAATTTAAGTGTTGCAATACATATTATGCATGCATACACTGCCACAATGAACATGTACACCATACAACCAAACTTTGGCCGGTAGCTGAGTATAATGAAAAAGCTATTTTGTGTGGTCATTGTAATGTACAAATGAGTATTTACAGCTATTTAACTTGCCAATATAAGTGCCCTAATTGCCTAGCAAATTTTAACCCGGGTTGTAGCAATCACAATCATCTCTATTTTGAAGGTTTTGATGTGTAAATATGTTTATTTTTAACCAATGAATACATCATACATCATAAACCAACTTGCAGAGGATAGAGCAAATTATTTTAATGCCATTGCAGCACCAATTGTGCAAACCAGCAACTTTGCCTTTAATACAGTAGAGGCATTACGAAATGCATTTGAAAATGAATACAGTACATATTTGTACAGTAGAGGTAAAAACCCAACGGTAGATATATTAGCAAAAAAATTAGCTGCCCTAGATGGGGCTGAAGATTGCTTGGTTTTTAACAGTGGTGCAGCGGCCATATTTGCAGCGGTTTTGGCAAACGTAAAAACAGGAGATCACATCATTAGTGTTCATGAACCGTACACTTGGGCCAAAAAAATGTTTACAGAAATACTGCCAAGGTTTGGCGTATCTACAACATTTGTAGATGGTTGTGACATTGAAAACTTTGAAAATGCAATACTACCAAATACCAGTCTCATTTATGTAGAATCCCCCAATAGTTGGGAATATGCTTTGCAAGATTTAGAAGCTGTAGCCCAACTAGCTAAGCAATATAACCTAATAACCATTTGCGATAACAGTTACTGCACCCCCCTTTACCAACAACCAATTCTGTTAGGTATAGATTTAGCAATACAATCTGCTACAAAATACATTGGTGGCCATAGCGATACTATTGCAGGAGTACTTAGTGGTAAAAGTGAAATGATAGAAAAGATTTTTAAAAGTGAGTATAATAATATAGGTAGTGGTATACAGCCTTTTAATGCTTGGTTGTTATTAAGAGGCTTACGTACACTGCCAATAAGGCTTCAACAAATTACAAATACCACAAGGGTGGTAATATCATTTTTACAACAACATAATTTAGTTGAAGAGATTATTTTTCCTTTTAATGATAATTTTGCTCAAATAGATTTAGCAAAAAAACAAATGAGTGGAGCTTGTGGTTTATTAACTTTTGTAGTAAAAGCAAATGATGTAATACAAATTGAGCAATTTTGCCAAGCATTAAAACATATTGTAATGGCAGTAAGTTGGGGAGGGTACGAAAGTTTAATCATACCCCGTTGTGCAAGTGTACCAACTGCAAATTTTGATGCTAAAAATAAACAGCATCGCATGCTTAGATTATATGTAGGCCTCGAAGATGCTACATTTATCATTGATGATTTAACGCTTGGTTTTAAAGCACTTAATATGTAAGTAATCATCAATTTTATCCGTTTATATAATTGGATAGTAAACTATTAAAAACTAATAATATTTTTGAACAGTATTTATATTTCTGTATGGCTTTAAATAAAAGGTTTTGCCATAATCATGAAATCAGTTAAACGTATACCAAAGAAGCTGAAAATGAAATACAACACTGCCCAATTTTGCCAAAACATTTGCGTATGAAATTTTTTATTATAATAGCCATATTGTTTTTTAGCCAAACCGTGCAAGCACAACAAAAATGGAATCTACAAACCATAGTAGCTCATGCTATGGCCAACAATTTAAATGTAAAACTGGCAGATGTTCAGGCAAAACAAGCTGCATTAAATGCAAAACAAAGTAAACAGGGCTTGCTTCCAAATTTGAGTTTTAGTACAAATGTTGGTTTAAATTCAGGTAATAACCAAGATCCTACTACCTTTAATAGAATTACGCAAACTTATTTAGCAGCAGGCTTACAATTACAATCAAGTGCAGATATTTTTAATTTTTACAGTAAAAAAAATACACTTGCTGCAAATGTATTTGAAGCACAAGCAGCTATTGCAGCTACAGATAAAGTAAAAAATGATATTGCTCTTACCGCTGCAAATGCTTACTTACAAATTTTACTAAGTAAAGAGCAAGAAAATATTACTGCAGTACAAATACAACAAACACAAGCACAATTAACTAATACTCGTAAATTGGTAAATGCAGGTGCCTTGCCTGAGCTTAATGCCACACAGTTAGATGCACAATTAACATTGGATAGTGTAAATTATATTACTGCAAAAGGAAATACCACACTAGCTTTATTAAATTTAAAAAGCTATATGAATATTGATGCTGCTGAACCCTTTGAAGTAGAAACTCCAGCAATTGAAAACATACCTGTGGAGCCAATAGCTAATTTGCAACCTGATTATGTATATGATGTAGCATTAAAAAATTTACCACAGCAGCGCTACAATTCATTAAAAATGAAAGCTGCAGAAAAAAATGCAGCTGCAGCAAAAGCTGCAACATTGCCAACTTTTGGTGCATATGGTAGTCTAGGCTCATCATACATTAATGCAAGAACACCAGCATATAGCCCAGTGCTTGGTTCATTTGTTCCTAATGGCCAAAAAGTAACCGTAAATGGTACTGATTATTTAGTTACAGCTCCTCAAGTTAGCTTGGTACAAAATGGTTACAATAAAACTGGTCCTTTTGGTAGCCAATTGTCAGATAATTTTAAACAATCGGTAGGAGTAAGTATAAGTGTACCTATTTTAAGTGGCGGTGCATTAAGAGCTAATGCAAGCCGATCTAAATTAAATATAAATACAATTGCTATTCAGCAGGATCTGGATAATCAAAAACTAAAGCAAGATATTTATCAAGCATACAATGCTGCACTAATTGCACTTCAAAAGTACAATGCAAGTAATAAATCTATTAATATTAATGAGCTAAATGTAAACTATGCTAATAAGCGTTTTGGTGTAGGTATGTTGAGTACTTTTGATTTAATTACCACACAAAATAATTTGCTACGGGCAAGGTTAGAGTTTGCACAAAATAGGTATGATTATGTGTTTAAAATGAAAGTGCTAGAGTTTTATAAAGGAATGGGGTTAAAACTGTAGTTTTAAGAGGTTGCAATTGTTTATAGGTTTTAGGGATAGTTTTGTAGAGTTGAGGAAAGTAAAAAGGATTGAATGAAGGGTTTTACCAATAAAATATAACGTTTAAGAAATGTAGAATTTTATAAAAATGTTTAAATCTTTTTATTTCCCTTTATTGTTTCGTTGTAACCATCGTTTCGTTGTGTGAAACAAATAATTAACAAAAACATATTATGAATAAAAAAACAAAATGGATTTTAATTAGCCTAGCAGTTTTGTTGGTGCTTTTGGTAATATTGTCTAAAGTTGGTGCATTTGGCAAAGCAGAGGGCTTAAAAGTTACTGCTGAAAAAGCTCAGCTACGCAACATTATAGAAGTAGTAAATGCTAGTGGCAAAATATATCCAGAAATTGAGGTAAAAGTTAGTCCAGATATAAGTGGAGAAATTACAGAACTTACCGTAGCAGAAGGTGATACAGTTAAAAAAGGGCAGCTCATAGCCCGTATTTATGCTGATGTGTATGATATACAACGTAGCCAAGCAGCAAGTGGTGTGGCACAAAGCCAAGCTCAAATTGGTATATCTCAAGCACAAGTTGGCAACTCACAAGCAGCATTAGAAGCATTAAGAGCACAACAAGAACAGGCAGAAAAGACCTATCAAATGCAGAAGCAATTGTTTGATGATAAAGCTATTAGTAGGAATGAATTTAATGGAGCCGAAGCAAACTACAAAACTGCAAAAGCAAATTATAATGCAGCCCAGCAAGGCATAAAAAGTGGCCAAGCAAGTGTGCAGAGTGCAGTGGCAAATAAGCAGAGTGCACAAGCCAATTTGCAAAAAGCCACAAAAGATTTGGGGCGTACAATCATCACTGCTCCAATGGATGGTGTAGTAAGTTTATTAAATGTAAAAAAAGGTGAAAAAGTAGCAGGTAATAGTTTTAATGTAGGTACTGAAATGTTACGTATTGCTGATATGGATAAAATAGAAATTAGAGTAGATGTTGGGGAAAATGATGTGCCAAAAGTAAAACTTGGAGATAGTGCTCTAGTAACAGTAGATGCATACAGCGATAGAAAATTTAAAGGAATAGTTACCCAAATAGCCAGCAGTAACAATGGTGCAGCATCAGCCAATGCATTGGTAAGTAGTGGTAGTGATGTAACGCAATATAAAGTGTATGTAAGAATTTTAAAAGAAAGCTACACCGATTTATTGGGTAAGGGCAATTTTCCTTTTAGGCCAGGTATGAGTGCAAGTGCAGATATACAAACCAAAACACAACGTAACGTAGTAAGTATCCCTATAAACGCTGTAACTACTAGAGATAAAAATGATAGCACAAAAAGCAATGTAGTATTAAACAATACTGATGATAATACTGCGGCTATTGATGATATTGAAGTTGTGGTATTTGTAAAAGGAACTGATAATAAAGTAACAAAAAAAGTAGTAAAAACAGGTATACAAGACATTAATAATATTGAAATTACTGCCGGTTTAAAAGCCGGAGATGAAGTTATAACCGGCCCTTATGATATTGTAAGCAAAACGTTAAAGCAAGGTAGTGAGGTTAAAGTTGTTGATAAAAAAGAGCTTTTTTCTAAGAAAGATTAAATTTTTTTTTAATTAATTACTTTAATTTTGTTTGTTATACACCAATTGTTTC
>JANMAV010000096.1:0-26668 GCA_031360055.1 Ferruginibacter sp. | reverse complement strand
GTTTATCTTACCACTTAATTTGTGTTTGGTAACTATGAAAAAACTGGTACTGTTATTATTAATTATTATTGTAAGCTTAGTAAAAGTTAAAGCACAAAATACAGTGCCATCTACCGACACAACTTCCACAAAAATAAAAATTACCAACATTCAAATAACGGGCAATAAGCGTACAAAGCTCTACATTATACTTAGAGAAATGCCTTTTAAAATAGGAGATAGTTTACCCAAAAACCAACTAGCAAACATATTAACGCAAGCTAAAACCCAAGTATACAATACTAATTTATTTGCCGAAGTAGTTATAGATACTACACAAATTTTAGATAGCAATTTGCAGATACAGGTAAAAGTTATTGAAAGGTTTTATGTATACCCAATACCACAGTTTCAATTGGCAGATAGAAGTTTTAGTGAATGGATAAAAACTTATAACGCTAACCTTAATAGAGTAATTTATGGATTAAAATTTGTGCATTATAATTTTAGTGGCCGTAGAGATCAGTTACGCATTGTAGCACTAAATGGCTATGCCCGTAATATATCTGCCAGCTATAGTGCCCCATACAGTAACTCAGCATTAACTGAAGGTTTTTCAGTAGGTGCCGGTTTTACACAAAATAGAGAAATAAGCTATAAGACCAGTGTAAACAATAAAATTTTAAATTATAAAAAAACTGGTTTTGTACGGAACAACATTAGTTTTGGTGCCAGTTACAATAGGCGTAAGGGTTATTTTTTAAATAAATTTATAAGTCTAAATATTAACAACATAAAAGTTGATGATAGCATTATCACCCCAACATACAACCCAAATTATTTTAATAAAAATACCAATAATCAATTAATAACAGATATTACCATTGGCATTAGTTACAACAATAATGATAATATAAACTACCCACAAAAAGGCGAAAATTATAGCTATAATATTTCTAAAAGAGGCTTTGGTTTAAGTGGCGGTATAAATAGTACCACATTTAGTGGCAGCTACTCCAGGTACATACCACATAAACACAATTTTTTTAGCACAATACAAACAGCTGGAATTATTAGAGTACCATTTAAGCAAGCTTACATAAATCAGCGTGCCATTGGTTATGGTAGTTTTAATTTACGTGGTTTAGAAGTGTATGTGGTAGATGGTGTAGCAGCTGCCGTAGCCAAATATACAGTTACCAAAAAGTTGGCGGCCTTTCAATTACCTATACCTTTTAAAATAAAAAAAATACCCTACATACCTTTTAAAATTTTTGTAAAAACATTTACTGATGTTGGGTACAGTTACAACAACAAACAATACAATACAGTGTTAAACAATAAATTATTGTATACAGGAGGTTTTGGTATAGATGTAGTAACGTTATACGATATTGTTTTTAAGGTGGAGTATAGTTTTAACCAATTAGGCCAAAAGGGTATATTTTTGCATGGCAATGGTAGCTTGTAAAAACATCATTTTATTAAAGCATTTTAACAATGAAAATAGCAATATATAGTCGTGGTATTGAAAATAACCAATTACAAGATATTGAGCTATTAATAAAAGAATTGGCTGCGTATGATGTGGAACCAGTTTTTTTTCAAGATTTTTTTAACCTCTTTTATTCCGCCGTAAATATTACTGGCAACTATAGCACATTTAGCAGCAGTGCCGATTTAGATTTAACTATAGATTGTATGATAAGCCTTGGCGGCGATGGCACCCTGCTAGATACTGTTACCCTTGTAAAAGATACCGGCATACCGGTACTAGGTATTAACTATGGTAGGTTAGGATTTTTAGCAAGTATTGGTAAAGAAGAGCTACACTCAGCACTACATGCATTGGTAAATAGAAAGTATGTTTTAGATAAACGAACCTTGCTACATTTAGATGCCAAT
The DNA here is from genome assembly GCA_031360055.1 of Ferruginibacter sp. Lineage (GTDB taxonomy): Bacteria > Bacteroidota > Bacteroidia > Chitinophagales > Chitinophagaceae > Ferruginibacter. The sequence continues at coordinate 24,784 of JANMAV010000096.1, read as the reverse complement.
ATGCCAGTTTTTGATGATATACCTTATGCCCTCAATGAGTTTACGTTGCATAAAAAAGATACATCGCCAATGATAAAAATACACACATATTTAAATGGCGAATTTTTAAATACCTATTGGGCTGATGGTTTAATAGTAGCAACACCTACGGGCTCTACAGGCTACTCATTAAGTTGTAATGGACCAGTTGTTTTTCCTGATAGTGCCAGTTTTGTTATAACACCTGTAGCACCACACAACCTAAACATTAGGCCCATTATTGTGCCTGATAACACTATAGTAAGTTTTGAAATTGAAGGCCGTACAGATGGTTTTTTATGCACCCTAGATAGTAGAAGAGAATTGGTAACAAAAGAAATACAGCTGGCCGTAAAAAAAGAAAATTTTGGCATAAACTTAATACGCCTTAATGAAAATAATTTTTTACAAACCTTACGTAATAAATTAAGTTGGGGGTTAGATAAAAGAAATTAGGCATGCTACAAAAAGGTAAAAAAATACAAAGAGCTTTTGTAATTTATTGGGTATTACTTGCCTACATTATTGCTGCACTAATTTGGTGGTTTATAGCATTGAGTAGGCAAAATGAACAAATGAGCATGTTAAAAATGCAAGAACTAAAAAAAGATGACTTTTTATACACCCAAAAAATAGCCACTATACAAAAAGATAAAAGAAGAAAAACTGCTCAATACATTGGCGAAGGTGGCACGTTTTTATTGCTCATAATTGCAGGAGCTATTTTTGTATTTAGAGCAGTACGTAGAGAACTTCGTACCAATGCTGAGCAGCAACATTTTATGATGGCAATTACACATGAGCTTAAAACACCTATTGCCGTAGCTAAATTAAATTTAGAAACTTTACAAAAACACAAACTAGCTGAAGCCCAGCAACAGCGTTTACTTAGCAATACCTTGCAAGAAACCAATAGGCTAGATACACTGTGCAATAACCTATTGGTATCATCGCAAATTGAAGGTGGTGGTTATGTTATTAGTTTTGATGAGCAACATTTTTCTGCCTTAGTACAAGATGCTGTTGATGGATTTGCAAGCAGGTTTACGAATAGAAATTTTATTAAACAAATTGATGCTGATGTATATGTAAATGGTGATGCATTTCTACTGCAAATTGTAGCCAATAACTTAATTGAAAATGCAATAAAATATTCGCCAAAGGAAAAACCTATAATTATAAGCCTTACAAAAAATAACAACAATGCTATTTTAGCTATTGCCGATGAGGGTATAGGCATAGCCGATGCTGAAAAAAGAAAAGTATTTGAAAAATATTATAGAGTAGGTAATGAGGCAACCAAAAGAGCAAAGGGTACTGGTTTGGGTTTGTATTTAATTAGTAAAATTTGTAAAGCCCATAATGGCAGCGTACAAATAAAAAATAATATTACTACTGGTACCATTGTTCAATTTGAAATAAAAGCAGAAGCATAAACACCGATGATGAACGAAAAAAAATATTCCATATTGGTTGTAGAAGATGAGGAAAATTTACAAGAAGCCTTAAAGTTAAATTTAGAACTAGAAGGCTATAGTGTGAGTAGTAGTTATGATGGTGTGCAAGCATTAAGGTTGGTACAACAAGAGCATTTTGATTTAATTATTTTAGATGTAATGTTGCCAGAGCTTGATGGAATAAGCGTTTGCGAAACCATACGCTTAAACAACACAACCTTACCTATTTTAATTTTAAGTGCAAAAAATAATAGTGCTGATAGAGTACTCGGTTTAAAAAAAGGTGCTGATGATTATTTAACCAAACCTTTTAACCTTGAGGAATTGTTACTAAGGGTTAATAAACTCATACAAAAAAGTGAACAAATAGCTATAAAACAACCCTTGCCAAATGTGTATGAGTTTGGTAAAAATAAAATAGATTTTAAAACATCGGAGGCTATGAGTAGCCAAGGTGAAAAAATTATGCTTACTAAAAAAGAGTTGATGTTATTGAAACTTTTGATAGAGCATAAAAATGAAATAGTAACAAGAGAAAAGATATTGCAAGCGGTATGGGGGTATAATGTGTACCCTACTACCCGTACTATTGATAATTTTATTTTAAACTTTCGTAAATATTTTGAAATAGATAGTCGTCATCCAAACCACTTTCACTCTGCCCGTGGTGTGGGCTATAGGTTTACTGATTAAACTGTAGCTTTTGCAATTGTTGTATAATTGTTTGTGCAGCTTGGTACATAGAATTGAGCGTTTCGTTTCTCTCAAATGGAGTGTATAATTGCCATTCCACATCTTGCAACAACTGTTGGGTTTGCAGGGTAATGCTGTTGTTTATACCTTTAGCATCCATTAACAATCCTATATTTTTTGCAGTAATTAATTGTTCTGGCTGCTCCAATACTTCACTTAAATACGTTTTTAATTCTCCATTTAAAACTTTGTAAAATTCCACACAAGCCGGTTTCAGTAAACAATCTTCAGTTTTAATTAAAGGGCTAGTATTTATTTTTTTCTGTACAAGTATTGCATCTTCATTTTTAGTAACGTCAACTGTAGCCGTAGTCTGTTTTTTTTCTTCTTTGTTTTCTTTTTTATCTCCTTTAACAAAATACAGCACTAAACCTATGATAAATGTCGTTGCTATCATTAAAATAACTAGCCATCGTTTTGCAAAAAAACTATTAAAAGCTGTTGGTTTATTAGCATTTGCTGTAGCTTCTAATTTGCTTACAGCCGTATCTATATACTGAGCCACAGTAAATGGTATAGCAGCTGCAGTTACCGTTTTATATGAAGCTGTATTGGGGTTAAAAAAACTAAACTGAATGTTAGGCGTTTGTAGGTTACCAATTTTATTTACTGTAAAAGGTATTTCAAAAGTTTTGCTGCCACTTAATGGAACTGTACTGTTATCAATATTATCAGTAAGCTTTGCATCAAATGTTTCTACAGTACTTGGCCATTGTATTTTTGGGCAAGTTATTAATTGTAAATTGCCAGCACCACTTATGGTTACTAATAATTTTCCTGTTTCATTTAAACCGATTCTGTTTTTTTGTAAGCTGGTTTTTATATCAAAATTACCAACAGCTCCATTAAAATTTATTGGCTTACCCTCAGTAGGCAGTGGTTTTACAGTTATTATTAAAGGGTTTGAGGTTAGTGTAACATTTTCAGTAACCATTGAATTGGGATCAATGTTATAGTTGCCATTAATTTTGCCACTGTATTTTATAAAATTTATTTTATTATCAATGGATGCAGTTTCCAAATTCAAATCGCCTGCCTGTAAAGGGAACAATTGCACTCTTCTCAATGTATATGCATTGTACATTTTGCCATTAAGTTTTTCGTTGCTGTAATTAGTACCATCATTTGGTTGCATCATGTCAATAACAGAAAAGCCGTTGAATGATGGGTTTTTAGTTAAGTTACTTTCACTACGAAGCCGTGTATATAATTTGTATGTTGCAATAATTGGTTCTCCCTCGTAACATGTTTTTTTATTTGCCTCTAACCTCAACTGCATATTTTTATTTACCTTATCAGGTACACTTTCATTTGGTTTTAATATGTAATCATCAAATTGTGGCGCTTGCTGTTTTGGCATCACATCATCAAATATTGATGAAAGAGATGATAGCGGAGAATTTGTATTTTGCTGTTGGTTATGCTTGTTTTTATTATTTACAAAAACGGTTACTGCATTACTTTTATATATCTTACCATCTATACTAGCTGTAGCACTTTGTATAGCAATTTTGCCTGTTTTTTTGGGTAATAAAATATATGATAATGCTATAGATTGTTGCACTACACCATTAATGGTGTTCATAGCAGTTTCTTGGTTTGGGCCACTTACCAATTCAAACGCTGCAAGGTTAGGAGGGGTTATTTGCTCTACATTATTACTATTTGCTACTGTAAATTTTATGGTTAGGTATTCATTTTTTGCAATTTGTGTAGCACTTAACGTTGTAGTAAAACTTACTTGTGCCACTGCAACTAATTGCAGTAGTACACATAAGCTGCAGTAAAATAATCGTGTAAAAAATAAAAACATACGTAGTACATTGGAGTACAAAATTAAACAACAAAGCATTTTTTAAAGATTGTTTTATCATAAAAAAAATAAAACAAATTGTTAATTACAAATCTCCTAACTGTGGCCTAATCACTATCTCTTCGGGTACAGCAGCTTGGCTTAGGCTTGTGCAAGCTACAATCATTTTTGCTATATCTTCTACCTCCATAATTCTATTGCTGCTATTATCAAAACCAACCCACGAGTCGGTATATACTGCACCAGGAAACACTGTAGTTACTTTTACGCCTTTGTTTTTTAACTCATGTCGTAAATTTTGGCTGAACCCGTTTAGTGCAAATTTGCTAATACTGTAGCTTCCACCTTGCTCATACGCTTGTAGGCCAGCTACAGAGCTTATATTAAAAATGTACCCCTGTTTTTGCTGTACCATGGCAGCAGCTATAATTTTAGTTACATAATAGGCACTCATTACATTGTTTTGCAACATAGTTTCTAGGCTCCCATCTGCCTCTTCTAAAATAAAACCTGGTGTAAAACTTCCTGCGTTATTTACTAGTATATCTGGCGTAGCCTGGCTTATGCACCAATTGGCAAAAGCATCAGCTTCTTTTTTTATAGCTAAATCAGCTACTTTATAATACAGCTTGCTGTTGCTATATTTTTGTTGTATTTCAGTACAAGTTTTTTGTAATGTTTCTTCGTTTCTTGCACACAAAAATAAAGTATGTCCTTGGGCTGCAAATGCTGCTGCAATTGCTTTTCCAATACCCCTTGCTGCTCCAGTAATTATAACATTCATGTAAAATTATATTTTTTATAAAGGTACTTTATTAATAGTTGAGTAAAAACTGTTGTTCCTAAAGTATACATCTGATAGTACATCGAACAAAAATTGCTTTTTAATGCCATGCAATTTTTAGTTAGGTTAATTTCATTTGTTATTTCAGATTAGGCCTTAGGCCTACATATTAAATGAAGATGAAATAATTGTACAAAATAATTTTTGGGATATATCAATTTATAAAGAGCTGTAAAATAGACTTAAGTTTAAAATTAATATTGCTAACAATAAACATATACACTATTATGAAAAGGTACACATATTTTTGTGGTAACCCAATAATGTAGATAAGCACTCACATAAATTCTTAAAAATAAATAATGTTTACAACAATTACTACCATACGTATACACTATGCACTTACAGATCAGATGGGATTTGTGTATTATGGCAACTATGCACAATTTTACGAAATAGGCCGATCTGAATCCATACGTCAATTAGGTTACACCTATAAAGATATTGAAGCAATGGGTATAATAATGCCAGTTGTAGAAGTGCATAGCCGCTTTTTAAGACCAGCTAAATATGATGATTTAATAACAATAAAAACAACTTTAAAAGAAATGCCAACTGGGCAGCGTATTACCTTTTATACAGAAATATATAATGAAGATGATATGCTGTTGCACATAGGAGAAACTACCTTATTTTTTATGGATGCTGCAACTATGAAAAGAGCTAAAGTGCCAGATGCTTTAGGAAAAGCGTTGGCGGTTTATTTTTGAAACGAAAGGCAGTTGACTGTGGGCAGTGGGCAAAAGAACAAAGTTCAATAATCAATAAATAATATTCAACTTTCCTACTAAACCTAATAAACACCTAAACCCTTTCCTCAACCTTCAAACAATATTCAACTTCCTCCTAAACCTCTAAACACCTAAACCTTTCCTCAAACCTTCAAAAGAGATTCAGCTTTCCTACTAAACACCTAAACCCTTTCATCAACCTTCAAACAATATTCAACTTCCTCCCACTATACCCTATGGTAATCTCCTTTCCAATTTTTAATTAATTGTTTAATATCTTTTGCTGATAAATTTTCTGCAACAGCTTTCTCAGCCAAATCTACCAGCTCGTTATTAGGTGCAAAACGTAAAGCAATAATTTGTTTAAGGTGTAATTTGCTATCTAATAAATTACCTGTAATGGCATAATAGCGTAGGTTTTCTTCGGCACGTATTGCTCTATCTTGTGCTTTTAAAGCAAAAACCCTACTAAAAAAACTTACTAATAAAAGTGCTACACTTCCTAATAATGCAATGGCTGGTAACATCAAACCTAAACCAGCTTGGCAATGCCTCCACAAGCTAATAGTTGAGCAAATAATTAATACCAATATTATTCCTAATACTCCGTAATGGTAAGCAGGTATAATTTGGCTGTGGTTTTTAAAGTTTTGTTCTTTCATTATCATTTTTTTATGAAACTGAAAAGTACTGAAAAAAAGTTAGATACTAGTTGATTGGTTCATTGGTTGATTGGTTGATTGGTTGATAAGGATTTACCTAATGTATGTTGTGTAGGATTTTTACTATAGAATTTTTGTAATTATTTTTTTATAAAATTAATGTCCATTACTTTAATAAACCATTTAGTGTATTTACAATTATCTTTGCAGTGCAAAAAAATAAATAGCATACATGAAAGCAGCATCAGCAAATTTATTAAATGCCCTAGTGCTAATAGCGGCAGGGCTTTATGGGTATTTTTTAATTTTAACACCCGAGGGTACACATGCACCTACAGCACTTATACCAGCAGCATTTGGTTTATTATTTTTGGTAATGCAAAAAGGCGTTGCCACATCTAACAAAATTATTGCCCATGTAGTTGTAGTGCTTACATTGGTACTGCTAATAATATGTACCATAAGGTTTTTAAAGATTGAAGATTGGGGTGCTAAAAAATATTTATTTTTAGCCTGTATAGTAAGTAATGTAGTGGCTTTAATTGCTTTTATTGGCAGTTTTATTGAAGCCCGTAAAAAAAGAGTAGCAAATAATGGCAACTAAAAAAATTAAGGAACAACCGGTAATTTTAATTACCAATGATGATGATATTACAAGCCCTGGCATTAAAGCTTTAGTAGATGCTGTTAAGCATTTGGGCAGAGTGGTGGTGGTAGCTCCTGATAAACCTCAAAGTGGTATGGGCCATGCCATAACTATTGGCTCACCTTTACGTATGCGTAAGGTTGATATGTTTGAAGGTATAGAAAGTTACACCACAAGCGGCACACCGGTAGATTGTGTAAAACTAGCCGTTGATAAAATACTTCATGCTAAACCAACAATTTGTTTAAGTGGCATAAACCACGGGGCTAACCATAGCATAAATGTAATTTACAGTGGTACTATGAGTGCTGCCATGGAGGCAAGTATAGAGGGTATACCAAGTATAGGTTTTAGTATGATGGCGTATAATTATGATGTAGATTTATCTGCCTCAAAAATAATTGTAGAAAAAATTGTAACTGAAATTTTAAGTAAAAAACAACCTAAACATTTATTATTAAATGTAAATATACCAGAAGGAAGTATTGATAAAATTAAAGGCATTAAACTTTGCCACCAAGCATATGCTAAATATGAAGAGGAATTTTTAGAACGAATTGACCCTCATAAAAAAAATTACTATTGGCTTACGGGAGCATTTACCAATTTTGATAAAAGTAAACAAAGTGATGTGTGGGCTTTAGAAAATGGTTATGTAAGCGTAGTGCCCGTGCAGTTTGACCTTACAAATTATACCCTAAAAGCACAACTTGCAAAAAGTAAATTATTTAGCTAATGTTTAAAAAAGATAATTTTATTTACGGCTTGCTGTTAGGTTTTGTAGGGCCGCTAGTTGGTTTATTGCTACTAAAGTTTTACAAATTTGGTATGCTTAGCTTTAAAGAGGTTTTTCAATATATATATTTTCAACCTGGGCACAACATACTATCAGCAGGGCTTACGGTAAGTTTAATGATGAATGCTTTCTTTTTTACTATGTACATAAATGCACATAGAGATAATACAGCTAAAGGAATTTTTGTAACAACATTAGTGTATGGTGTTATTATACTTGGTATTAAATATTTAAGTTAAAAATTATAGATTTTCTGCCATTAGGCCATTTACAAATTGCTTACCATCAAACACTAATAAATCTGTCATTTTTTCGCCAACCCCAATAAATTTTACCGGTATTTTAAATTGATCTGCAATAGCTATTACTACACCTCCTTTTGCTGTACCATCAAGCTTTGTAATTGCCAGAGCAGTAACTTCAGTAGCGGCTGTAAAATGCTTTGCTTGTTCCAACGCATTTTGGCCAGTACTACCATCAAGCACTAGCATTACCTCATGTGGTGCATCTGGAATTACTTTTTGAATAACTTTTTTAATTTTACTCAGCTCATCCATAAGGTGAAGCTTATTGTGTAATCTACCGGCGGTATCAATAATTATTACATCACTACCACGGCTTACACCGCTAACTACGGTATCATAAGCAACAGATGCCGGGTCACTTCCCTGCTCTCTTTTCACTATTGGCACACCGGTACGCTCACTCCAAATTGTTAGTTGCTCCACCGCTGCAGCCCTAAAAGTATCAGCAGCACCAAGTAAAACCGCTTTGCCATTTTTTGCAAAGTTGTATGATAGTTTTCCTATGGTAGTAGTTTTACCAACTCCATTTACACCTACAACCAATATTACATGTGGTTTGTGGCCTAATGGCAATTCATAATCTTCATAGCTATTGTTAGTGCTAGGTTTAACTAACAATGCTTCTATTTCATCTTTTAAAATTGCATTAAGTTCTGCTGTATGCAGGTATTTATCTTTAGCTACTCTTTTTTCAATGTTTTCAATAATTTTTATGGTAGTTTCAATACCAACATCAGCACTAACCAAAGCATCTTCCAAATTATCAAGTACCTCTTCATCTACTGTGCTTTTACCAGCAATTGCTTTTGTTATTTTTCCAAAAAACCCTTCCCTAGTTTTCTGTAATCCAGTATCTATAGCTTCTTGCTGTTCCTTTTTTTTGCCAAATAGTTTATCAAATATGCCCATATAGGTATTGTTAATAGTAAATGTAGGTGTATAATTTATTTTGTAGTTAGCAATTGGTTTTCAAAAAATGTATCCCATTCCAATTGTTTTTCTTCGTTGATGCTATGATTGGTTTCAGCATCATACCTTTTTCCCATTTCAGTGTATTTGGCTAGCGTTTCATTAAAAATGGAGGCCAGTTTTTCTTTAAAATTTGAAGGGGTAAAAAGAGTTTCTTTTTTAAATCGTAGTATTTCGTTCATACATAAAATACCAGCATCAAAATGCCCTTGCTCATGTTTTAGTAAATAGGCAGAAGCTTTACCTTGTTTTAGCCAGCTGCCTTGAGGAGCAAATTCCAATATAACTTCAAAAGTTCCTATTTGCACTTGGTTATTCACAACGGTTACATTACCAACGTTATATCTAATTGTCCAATAAGTTTGTGCAAAATAGGGACTACTATTATCTGGATTACCCGTAAAATCTGCCCATTTTAAGGGCCTATTACCCTCTTTACCACTTATAATTACCTTTTGTGCCACTAGCAAGTTTGAAAAGATAACAGTAAAGAATAAAAATAAAATTTTCATAAATAGATTTTAGTTGGCTGTAATTTAATCAAACTAAAAAAGCCATCCAATAATTAGGATAGCTTTAATACTATAGTTACGATCAATAATTAAATTATTGAGCTAAATGTTCTTGTATTTTATCTTTGTGCACAATACTTTCTTTAAAGGTATAAGCACCAGATTTTGGGCTACGTACGGTACGTATAACTTTTGTCCAGTTTTTTGCTTCGGCTGCTGCCTTTAAATCTTTTACTTTTGAGTTTTTTGAAGCTGCTTTTGCCATGATGTATTAGTTATTAATTGATTAGATGATTAGTTAATTAGTACTTGTTAATTTTATGGCTTTACCAATCAACTAACAAATTAAGCAACTATTTAATTTCTTTATGTACGGTTACTTTTTTCAATATTGGATTAAATTTCTTTAACTCCAAACGCTCCGTAGTGTTTTTTTTGTTCTTAGTAGTTATATAACGACTTGTACCCGGCTTACCGCTAGTTTTGTGCTCTGTACACTCCATTATAACCTGTACTCTGTTACCTTTCTTTGCCATTGTATTTGATTAAAATTGTTGATTTTTATTGATGTTCTATCAAAAAAACCTACTTATTACTTAAATTTTTATATTTTAGACCCTGCTAAACGCATTTGCTTAACTGTAGCGTACAAACCATTTTTATTGATGGTACGTATGGCTTCAGATGATACTTTAATAGTTACCCAAGCATCTTCTTCAGCTATATAATAACGCTTAGTTTGCAAGTTTGGTAAAAACCTACGTTTAGTTTTAATATTTGAGTGAGATACCTTGTTACCTGTAATTGGTCTCTTACCCGTAAGTTCACATACTCGTGCCATTGTACTTGTTTTTTGGACGGCAAAAGTAGTAAAACTTATTCATAAATTGCGTACATTATAAATAATTTTTTAAATAACATGCAAAAAAAACAATTTGCATCAAATTTACACCTATATGAACACACACACCGTAGTTACTAATTTTACTAATGGAATGCAATTTGATGCTGATGTAAGTAACCATACTGTAACCATGGATGCTACTGAGGCAGATGGAGGAAAAGATGCTGGTGCAAGCCCTAAAAAGCTATTGTTAGCCTCATTAGCTGGTTGCACAGGTATAGATATTGTAAGCATTTTAAATAAAATGAAGGTAAATTTTAGCCAGTTCCAAATAACTGTGCAGGCTGCCTTAACTGAAGAGCACCCCAAAATATACGCTACAGTACATATAATTTATGCTATACAACTTGCTGAAGATGATAAACCTAAAATGGATAAAGCCATTGCTCTTAGCCAAGATAAATACTGTGGGGTAAGTGCTATGTTTAAGGCCTTTGCAAAACTAAGTTGGGAGGTGAGGTATTAGGAGTGGGCATTGGGCAGATGGCAGTTGTCAAATTTTCAATGATCAATGTTTAATAATCAATGTTCAAATGTTACCACCAATCTTTTTTAAATGATGCAAAGGATTCTACTGACAAACAAATCAACCATTTAATTATCTAACTATTTAACCATCCAACAAATCAACCATTTAACTAATCAACCTCTTTTGCTGCATAACAAGCCTAAGCATTTGTAGTATTATGGCTAAAAAAATTAAAGCTACCCCAATATAAAATTGATAGTTAAAGAACTCCCCTTCATTAAAAAATGTAAAAGCCAAAATGATACCATAAATAGGCTCTAAATTATACATCAAATTACACGTAAACGGAGATATTTTTTGTAAGGCTTTTAGTTGCAAATCAAAACACAAAACAGTGCACAACACTGCAAGTACCAACAGCCAAACCCAATCAGTAATGGTAGGCAAAATGTATGTAGCAGGTGAAAGTTTTAGGTAAAAAGGCAATAAAAAAGTAAGCAACAAAAAGCCTCCGCTCAATTCGTAAAAAGTAAGTGTACGTGGGCTAAATTTTTGTACAAGTTGCTTATTTAACATAGGGAAAATGGCTGCACCAAGGGCAGATAATATGCCATAAATAATACCCAATTTAAATTGTGGATGAAAATCGAAAATGATGTAAATACCTGCTACTGCCAACAACCCCAAAAAAACTTCGGCTATTATTATTTTTTTACGGAAAAGTAACGGCTCCAGTAAAGCTGAAAAAAAACCGGCGCTTGATAAGCAAACTAATGAAACAGATATGTTGCCATATTTTACACTACCATAAAAACAAACCCAATGAAAAGCAATTACAGCACCTACCCCAGCCATTTGCAGTATACTAGATAAACTGTGTTGCACAAATTCTTTTTTGTAAAATATAATACTTGCCATTACAAGCACAGTTATCAATAACCTATACCAAACCAATAACCCTTCGTTAAGTTGTATAAGCCTACCCAAAACAGCGGTAAAGCCTGCTAAAAATACAGCAATGTGTAATTGTAAAAATGCTTTTTTAATGTGAAAAGTTTTTAATATTAATCAAAACAATTTATCGTAAAACCATTTGCCTATCAGCATCAAGCTTAATTAAGATAAAAATTAATACGGTAAACGTTATTAGAGAGGAGCCTCCATAACTCATTAAAGGTAATGTAATGCCAATTACTGGTGCAAGGCCTACCGTAACACAAATATTTACTGCTACGTGAAAAAACAGTATACCGGCCAACCCATAAGCATACACCCTGCTAAAAGTACTACGTTGCCTTTCGGCAATAAAAACTATACGTAGCAGCATACCCAAATACAATAAAATTAGAGCTACGCTACCCAAAAAACCAAAGTTTTCTCCAACTGATGTAAAAATAAAATCTGTATGTTGCTCTGGCACAAAATCGCCCTGAGTTTGTGTGCCTTTTAAAAAACCTTTTCCTGCAAAACCGCCAGAGCCAATGGCTATTTTTGATTGCTTTACATTATAATCTTGCCCATCACTTTTTTTCTTTTTATCTTTTTCTTCGGCCTCGGTAAGTACTACAGTTCCATTTTTTGATATAAAGGGATTTTCTTTACCTACCATACTATAAATTCTATCTGCCTGGTATTTTTTTAGCACTTTAGTAAATACAAATGGTACTACCAGCCATACAAATAGGCAACTAAATAACCAGGTACCAATCATAATGTACAGCAATTGCTTATAGCGTTTAAATTGTTTTCGTATAAACCAAATAATTAAAGCTGCTAATACAGTTATACAAATTAATAATGTATAGGTTTTTAATAAAAGAGATACAATTAACAATACAGCAACTGAAATTCCGGCTATTAAGTATCCTGGCGGTAACCCCTCTCTATACATGGGTATTAAAAAAGCAAAGTATACCAATGCCAAACCAGTTTCGCCCTGCAAAATAGATAAAGCTGCTGGGGCAAAGGCTATAGCAGCAGCAATGAGTTGGGCTTTTGGTTTTGAGAAATCTGTTTCTTGTAGCGATAAAAATTTGGCCAATGCCAATGCAGTAAATATTTTACAAACTTCAACGGGTTGTAGGTTCATAAAACCCAACGGTATCCAGCTTTTAGAGCCCTTAATTTCTTTACCTACTACAAATGTGGCTACAATTAACAACATACCAATTAGGTAAGATAAATTTGCTGTGGCAGTGAAAAATTTACTATCTACCAACAAAATAAACGTACCAATTACACAACAGGCACCAAAAAAGAAAAATTGTTTACTGTAATTTTTTTTGAAACCTAATAACGTTTGGGTAAAATTATCAGTACTTTTAAACTCTACTGAAAAAATGCACAGTAAACCTATAAATACAATTATAGCATAAAGAGCAATAAGTACTTTATCATTTCCCTTATGTAGCGATTTGTGTTGTGGGTACATGTAAGTTATTCAGTTGTATTTTTTGCTGTATCAGTTAAAATTGTTTTAGGTTTATTTGGTAACACTGCCTCAACAGGTGGTTCTTCTTGCTTTTTATCTTTTTGTTTTTTGTCAGCAGCTTGTTTATCTTTTATTAATTTATTTATAGCATCTTCATCCTCATCATCTATTCCGGTAGTATCTTTAATAATTTTTATAAAACCCTTTGCTATAAGGTAGGCTGAGTCTCCAGCATGGCGTACACTATCTTGCTGCCTCATTTGTGCATAAATGCGTTTAGGTATTAAGTTTTGATTTGATAAATTTTCCAAAATTGCTTTTCTACCCTTATCTGTTATAGAATCGTTTAAATATTTTTCAATCATCAAACCTACAATTGGTGCAGCATAAGTACCACCAAACCTACCACTATTTTCAACCACACACATAATGGCAATTTTAGGATTTTCTCTTGGTGCAAACGCACAAAAAAATGAGTGGTTTTCTTGTTTTACGCCTCTAAAATAGTTTTCTACAGTTCCTGTTTTACCACAAATGGTTATACCTTTTACTTTTGCTCTACCACCTGTACCAGTTTCTAAAACTCCCTGCATACCATCATGCACTACATCAAAAATACTATCTGGTATATCTATAGGGTTGTTGTGTTTTCTATATTGTTCAAGCACAGTATATTTGTCGCCACCTTCAATACTATCCACCACATGAGGGGTAATGTACCAGCCTTTATTGGCTATGTAAGCCATTTCATTTGCTACTTGTAATGGTGTTACATCTACCTGCCCTTGGCCAATACTTACTGATCTGAAGCTGCAATAATTCCACTTACCTTTCCCAAGTTCTTTATCAAAGTATGTTGGTGTTGGTATGTTTCCTCTTACTTCACTTGGCACATCTACCCCTAATTTATGGCCAAGGCCAAAGGCGTACATATATCTGTCCCAACTGGCTAAACTACTATCTACCGATGCAAATTTTGGGTTATTTATTACCCTTTGCATAACGGTGGCAAAATAAGTATTATCAGATACTGTAATAGCACTACGTAAATTAAAAGTACCATAATCTAAACAACGCATGGGCCTACCAGTACCACAGCCATAAAACGCACCACTACAACTCACAGTAAAATCTGGCGTAATTACACCCTCATGTAAGCCTACCAATGCTTGTAAGGTTTTAAAAGTAGAGCCAGGGCTATACGTTGCACTTACCGTTCTATTTAGCAATGGTAATGCTGGGTTTAAAAAAAGCTCCGAAAAATGTTTTCTACGCTCAGCGCCAGTTAAGTATTTTGGTTGATAAGTAGGTGCACTAACCATGGCTAAAATACCACCGGTTTTAGGATCTATAGCTACAATAGAGCCTAATTTGTTTTGCATCAATTTTTCTCCAAGCTCTTGCAATTCAATATCTATAGAAGTGTATAAATTTTGGCCAGCCACTGGCATGGTATCATACTTTCCATTTTCTAATTTTTCAGTAAGTCGGTTTTTGTTATCTCTTTTCCAATACTCAATACCACGGCCACCCATAAGTACTTTTTCATAACTTCTTTCAATACCCGTCATTCCAGCATAATCTCCAGCCACATACCCTTCATCTTTATGTCTTTTTAAGAAATTGGTATCTACTTCAGCAGTGTAGCCTAATACGTTAGCTGCTGCATCGTAAGGGTAACTACGTACTGATCTTTCTTGCAAATAAAATGCAGCAGAAAATAAATATATACTTTCATTAAACATGGCTAATTTATCATCGCTAAGCAGGGCTTCAAAAACTGAGGCTCTAGTTCTGCCATTTTTAATAATTAATTCTATCACTCTTTTATTGAAAGTAGCCGTATCTATTTGTAATATTTTACAAATTGCCGCAGTATCTATACCCCTTAATTTATTTGGGGTTACCATTAAATCGTAAATATTGGTATTTTGTAAAATGGCGTTTTTATGTCTGTCAAACACTATTCCTCTTTGGGGGTAAATTACCTTTCTAAATGTGCCTTGGGCAAGGGCTTGTGATTGTAAATCAGATGAAAAAAGTTGAAGGTTTGCTAATTGAGCTATTATAAGTACAGCCATTGTAACAAACACTATCATTATTATGTTTTTTCTACTTTGGTTAAATGAAGCTGGCATTGTGAAAATTGAAGCCCCCTAAATCCCCCAAAGGGGGACTTTAAGAGTATTATGATTTATGGAATTTTATAAAAAATTTGTTTTAGTTGTTGTTTCCATTTTGCCAAATGTATTTTCACAAAGCGATACGGCGATTACAGCGATACTTCAGTTTGCCTTTTGCCAACTGCTAACTGCCAACTGCTTTTTGCCAACTGCCAACTGCTCTCCACTCTACACCGTATTTGTTCTAAATTTTTGCTTACGTGCAAATCCTAATTCTATTATAATGATTAATAGTAAACTTATTATTGATGATGAAATAGTTTTTACCAAGAAGTACCAAATATTACCAAACTGCCATGCCTCTAATAAATACAACCAGCCATTATGAAATAAACTTAATACACCCATAAAAACTATATACGGTAAAAATCCTCCCATACTTTTTATAGAAGGTTCATCAAAGTTAGCATCAGCACCTTCTTGAGGAATAAAAATATTAACTAAAAATGGCCTTATGTAAGCTACAAGTACACAAGCGGCGGCATGAAAACCAGGATTGTGATTAAAACTATCTAACAAAAAACCATATAAAAAAGCAATAGCCATTAACCATTTACGGCTAGTTTTAAAAGGAAGCCAAATAACAAATAAAAAGTATACATTAGGCGTAAGCATTTGGTGCAACCGTATAGCATCTAGCACAAAAACTTGTAATGCTAAAAACAGTATAGCCCTAAGTATATTTTTTACTAAAATGCTCATTTTAATTTACTGTAGCTTTTGCTTTTTCTAAAATTTGTTTTACAGGTATTGCATCTGCACTTTTTATAGCATACACATATTCAATACCATAAAAATCAGCGGCTGGTTCAAATTGTATATTAAAATTATTATTTGTTGTTTCTTTGGTTACCTGTAAAACCTTACCTATTAAAATGCCTTTGGGAAAAATACTGCTCAATCCACTAGTAATTATGGTATCGCCCTTTGCTACTTTTGCACTGTTTGGTATGTTGCTAAGGTTTAATACATTGGTTTGTTTACCATCCCAATTTATAGTGCCGCCTTCTTTACTACGGAGTAGTTTACCACTTAAATGACTATCCTTATGTAGCATACTCATTACAACTGCATAGTCTCCAGCAACCTCAGTAACAATGCCCACCGCATCATTATTAACCCCTACCACAGCCATACCTTTTACAAAATTTTTTACATTTGGGCCATTAAGAACCATAAAGTTTGCTTGGCTTGAAACACTGTTGGATACTACTTTTGCACTTAAATATTCAAATTTCCTGTAGGTTGCCATTGAATCTACCATGATACTATCTACAACAATTTTGTTTGCAGAATCTGGTAAGCTGTAATTAGCTTTTAATTTGTTGTACAAAATTTCATTTGCCTTTACCAACGAATCATTGGTACGGCTTAAATGAAAAAAGTAAGTTATTTTATTTACTTGCTTATTAATGCCTCCTGTAAATTTATTGGCTTTGTTACCAAATGCAGCTTGGTGGTATTTGCTATAACTGATTATAAAATAAATAGCCAATCCCTGTAAAAACAATAACATGATTACATTGGAATAACTACGAATAAATAAAAAAATATTACGCAAGGATTGGTGGTGTTGGAGTTTTTAACAATTATTAGCCGTGGTTTGAAATGTTGAATAGTGTAAGAAAGTATTGGAGTTATTGTAAGCCGTTTGTAGGGTTGAAACAATAAACGTTTTTGTGTAGTTATTAAAAAAGCCAAACAAAAATTTTCTTGAATTAAATACCCAATCAACTAACCAACTAATTAATCAATTTCTAAACACTCCTATCTCATTACAAATGGATAACGATCGTAGTTTTTAAGAGCAATACCAGTACCTCTTACCACACTTTTTAGTGGGTCATCAGCCACATGAACTGGCAATTTAATTTTTGCTGCAATACGCTTGTCAAGCCCACGTAGTAGTGCACCGCCGCCTGTTAAGTATAAACCTCTTCTATAAATATCAGAAGCTAACTCAGGTGGTGTAGTTTCTAAAGCTTTTAAAATAGCTTCTTCAATTTTAAATACACTTTTATCAAGTGCATCTGCAACTTCTTGGTAGCTTACCATAACCTGCTTTGGTATACCGGTTACTAAATCTCTTCCATTTACAGGTATATCATCGGGTGGGTTATCTAAATCCTTCATGGCAGCACCTACTTGTATTTTTATTTGCTCTGCTGTACGCTCTCCAATTAACAAACTGTGGTAACGGCGTAATGCTTCCATAATATCTGCAGTAAACTCATCTCCAGCAACACGTATGCTTTGATCACACACTATACCTGCAAGTGCAATAACAGTAATACCTGTTGTGCCACCTCCAATATCAATGATCATGTTGCCCACAGGCTCTTCTACATCAATACCTATACCTAAGGCAGCTGCCATTGGTTCATGTATCAAATACACTTCTTTAGCTCCTGCTTGCTCGGCGCTATCTCTAACGGCACGTTTTTCTACCTCAGTAATACTGCTTGGTATACAAATCATCATTCTCCAACTTGGAGCCATCCATGGTTTTTTTGGATATACCATTTTAATGAGCTCCCTAATCATTAATTCCGCTGCATTAAAATCGGCAATAACACCATCTCTCAAAGGGCGTACTGTACGTATACTTTCATGGGTTTTTTCGTGCATCATTAATGCTTTTTTACCCACAGCCAATAATATTTTTGGATTGTTTCTATCTAGTGCCACAATTGATGGCTCATTTACTACTACTTCATCATTATGAATTATTAGGGTATTTGCTGTACCAAGATCTATTGCAATTTCTTGCGTAAAAAAATTAAAGAGGCCCATTTTTAGGTGCTAAATTGAGTTTAAAGAGATGGTTGCAAAGTTGATATAAATAATTGGTTTTACAACGAAGAAATTTCATTTTTGTGAAATATTTTTTTAGCCTTTAAAAATGGCGGTAGGTATTGTAGTTATTGAGTTTGCTAAGTATTTTAGTGTTAGGGGTGCATTGATAATATTTGAGCATACAATAAAATTTGAGATATAAGAATATCAATTTTCACACAACGAAACATTGCTTGCAGAGTTACAAATTTTATTAACCAATTATGTTAAAAACAATTATTACATCTACATAAATTCAAACCCAATATCTGGCCTGTGTTGCATATCGGTAAAGCTAATTTGCTGCAATAAATAATCTGCTTGTTCTGCTGCTTCTGTAATATTTTGGCCAAATGATACTGCAACTAAAACCCTACCACCATTGGTAGTTACTTTACCATTTTGCAATATAGTACCTGAGTGAAATAGATGTGTATCAGGTAAATCATAATCATTTAAACCATTGATAGTGTATCCTTTTTCAAAATCGCCGGGGTAGCCACCACTTACTGCAACTATACCAACTGTACTCCTTTCATCTACTTCAATTTTAATTTGGTGAAGTGTTTTATTGCTCGTTGCAATTAACATATCTACTAAATCATTTTTCAATCTTGGTATTACCACTTCAGTTTCGGGGTCACCCATACGGCAGTTATATTCAATAACGAACGGTTGGTTTTGCTCATTTATCATTAAGCCAATAAACACAAACCCATTGTATTGTAAGATATCGTTTTGTATGCCCTTAATAGTGGGCTCAATAACAGTTTTAATAATAGTATTTTTTAACTGTTCCGTTAAAATAGGTACAGGGCTCACGGCTCCCATACCACCTGTATTTAGCCCTGTATCAGCCTTTCCTATTTTTTTATAATCTTTAGCTTCTGGCAAAAGCACATAATTTTCCCCATCAGTTAGTACAAATACACTCATTTCTATACCCGTTAAAAAATCTTCAACCACTACTTTATTACCTGCTACCCCAAATTTTGATTTTTTAATCATCAATTCAAATTCTGCAATAGCTTCTAAAGGCGTATCACAAATAATTACACCTTTGCCAGCTGCAAGGCCATCTGCTTTTAAAACAATAGGATATGAAGGGTGGTTTTGTAAATAAGCAACTCCATCATCAAAATTACTAGAGGTAAATTCTTTGTAAGCAGCCGTAGGGATACCGTGCCTACTCATGAAGCTTTTTGCGTAAGCCTTACTACCTTCAAGCTGAGCCGACTCTTTATTAGGACCTATTAATTTGATGTGTTGGGTAGCTTTGTTTGCTGCAAAAAAATCAACAATTCCTTTTACTAGTGGTTCTTCTGGCCCTACTAAAATAGTATCAATATTGTGCTCATTGCAGGCTTTTGCTAAGGCCTCAAAATCTGAAACTGCAATATCTAAGTTTGTACCACACTGCAATGTGCCAGCATTACCTGGGGCTATAAATAAATTATTACAATGTTTGCTTTGGCTTATTTTCCATGCAAAAGCATGCTCCCTACCACCTGCACCAATAATGAGTATGTTCATAAAAAAAATGTAAACTTAAAATATTGAATGTGGCGAAAATAAAGTCTTTGTAATAAATAAAAGGATTTTGAACATATTTAATAAAACTGTATTTATTTAAAATTGTGTAGCAAAGTATAGTAAAAGATAGATATTTAAAAAAATTGCTTATTTTGGATTTTGAATTATAAACCAAATTGAAAATAAACTCTACTTTATGACTGATCAACAGCTACAAAAAGGACATCCCAAAGGATTATATGTATTATTTGCAACAGAATTTTGGGAACGATTTAGCTATTATGGAATGAGAGCAATTTTTGCTTTATACATGGCTAATATGCTTTTTAATGGCGATAAAGCATTGGCATCAAATATTTATGGTAGTTATACGGGCTTAGTGTACTTAACCCCATTAATTGGAGGTTATGTGGCCGATAGATATTGGGGTAACAGAAAATCAATTTTTGTAGGAGGTACTCTTATGGCTTTAGGGCAATTTTTTATGTTTTTTAGTGCTTCTGCTGCAACTTCAAATGTTGGTTTAGCAACTTCTCTAATGTGGGCTGGACTAGGCTTTTTGATATTTGGAAATGGATTTTTTAAACCAAATATTTCTACAATGGTTGGTCAATTATATACAGAAAATGATAATAGAAAAGATGCAGCTTACACCATTTTTTATATGGGCATAAATGCTGGTGCATTTCTAGCACCTTTAGTTTGTGGTTATTTAGGAGAAAAAGTAGATTTTAAATGGGGTTTTCTAGCAGCAGGTATTGGTATGTTAGTGAGTATGGTAATATTTTACTACACTAAAGATAAATATGTAATAGACCCTGCTGGCAAACCACTTGGGCTAGTTCCTAACAAGGCTGAATCAGTGTCAATGGTAGATGATGTTACAAATACAAACGGAGGCTTTAGCTCTCAACAATTAATAATTTTAATTGGTGGAATAATTTCTACATTTTGCATATTATTTTTTGGTTTTGGTTTAGATGTTTGGGGTTCTTTAATATATGGAATGACGTTAGTAGCGCCATTTACAATTATTACTGATAAATCATTAAATAAATTAGAAAAACAGCGTTTGTGGGTTATTATAATCATTATGCTTTTTGTAATATTTTTTTGGATGTGTTTTGAACAAGCTGGAGCATCACTTACATTTTTTGCTGCTGAACAAACAAATAGACATGTATTAGGATGGGAAATGCCAGCAAGTTTCTTTCAAAGTTTTAATGCCGGTTTTATAATCTTATTAGCACCAATTTTTGCTGCTATGTGGACGGGGCTTGCAAAAAAAGGTTATAACATTGCAGCACCAGTAAAACAAGCCATGGGTTTAGGTTTACTTGCTTTAGGATTTTTATTTATAGCACTAGGTACAAAAAGTATTCCTACAGCAGGGGCTAGTATTATTTGGCTTACAGGTTTATATTTTTTACATACCGTAGGTGAGTTATTTTTAAGCCCAATAGGTTTATCAATGGTTAATAAATTAACACCAGCTAGGTTTACATCTTTAATGATGGGTGTTTGGTTTTTAGCAATTGCTACAGGTAATAAATTAGCCGGTTATATGAGCTCATTATACCCAGATCCTACATCTACAAAAGCACCACCACAAATATTTGGATTTGTGATTGATAACCTATACTCATATTTTATGCTATTTGTAGGTTTTGCTGGAGTTGCTGCAATACTTTTATTTTTAGTAAGTGGTAGGTTAAAGAAAATGATGGGTGGCTTATACTAAAAAATTGTAATACTAAACATTAAAAAGGGGCTTCCATTGGAGGCCGTTTTTTTTAAGGGCTACAACAAAAGTATATTTACAAAAATTATTTTTTATTATGCAGATTATTGATTTATTAAAACAACCTTGGCATTGGGCAGTATCTGGTACTGCCATTGCTTTAATTATGTTTTCACTTATTTTTTTCGGCAAATCATTTGGCTTTTCTAGCAACCTACGCACTATTTGTGCAGCATGTGGGGCTGGTAAAAACACAGCTTTTTTTAAGTTTGATTGGAAGGCTCAAATTTGGAATTTAGTTTTTTTATTGGGTGCTATTTTAGGTGGCTTTATTGCTCACAGTTTTTTAACTAATGGAGAAGCCGTTAATATTAGCCAACAAACTATATCTGATTTACAAGAACTACATTTTGCTGCACCCACAGGCTTACAACCACAAGAGCTTTTTAGTTTTGAAGCATTATGCACAATAAAAGGGTTTAGTATACTTGCTATTGGCGGTTTGCTTATTGGCTTTGGTACCAGGTATGCAGGTGGTTGTACAAGTGGCCATGCCATTAGTGGTTTAAGCAATTTACAATGGCCATCAATACTTGCTGTAGTTGGATTTTTTATTGGAGGTTTAGTTATGACTTATCTTATTTTCCCTATAATTTTTTAATACAATGAAATTTTTAAAATTTTTAATTGCAGGTACTTTGTTTGGTATTATTATGGCCAAGTCAGAAGCAATATCTTGGTACAGAATACAAGAAATGTTTAGGTTTCAAAGTTTTCATATGTACGGTATAATTGGGGTAGCTGTTGTGCTAGGGGTAGTAGGAGTTGTACTCATAAAAAAACTTTCTTTAAAAGACATTACAGGCCAGCCTATTAATTTTATACCGAAAGAAAAAGCAATTGTTAAATACTTAGTTGGGGGTATTTTATTTGGCTTAGGATGGGCATTAACAGGTGCATGCCCAGGACCAATTGTGGTAAACATTGGTTATGGTTTTGCATCATTTATTGTTGTATTTGTTTTTGCTATTTTAGGTACTTATTTATTTGGAGTTGTAAAAAATAAGTTGCCGTAGTAGTTTTTCACACGGCGGTACAGCAATAACAGCGGTACAGCGAAAATGCAAAACATTAAATAAAATTCATTGTTTTATACTCCCCTCCCAGTATTGATTTTTCATTTACACCCAACCAATTATTTAAAACTGTAGCGTACACATTCTTAAAATCTACTGTGTGCTTTAAATCACCATCGGCCAAATCAGTAAGTGTAGGCATGGCATTTACTAAACCTTTTTGTTTTAAACCACCACCAATAAAAAACATATTATTTGCTGTACCATGATCTGTACCATTACTAGCATTTTGAGCTACCCGGCGCCCAAACTCTGAAAAAGTCATCATCAACACATCATCAAACCTATTGTTAGCTTTTAAATCAGCGGTAAATGCTTTTACAGCATCATTTAACTCTTCAAATAATTTTGCTTGTTTTTGTGCTTGGCCAGCGTGGGTATCAAAACTACCAAGAGATACATAATATACTTTTGTATTAATATCAGATAATATTAAGGATGATATTGTTTTTAAATTTTTACCTAGTTCAGTTGTTGGGTACGCTTGGCTTGATGGATGCAACTTACTTTGCTTAAAAATATAATCGGCACTACTCAAGGTTTCGCTCATTGTTTTATATAAATAGTTTGCTGTTTCGTGGCCAGCATTAATATGGGTACTATTTAAATCTTTATAAAAATTTTCGTTGCTACTACTATATAATCTACGAGGATCTTTAAAGGCCAACCCTTTGTTATTTGTGCCTTTTAATGCTAAACTTAACGTATCATCAAGCTCAAGTGCTTGGGTAGGTTTATCGCAGCCTTTACACTGGGCATCTAAATATCTGCCTATCCAACCCGTATTTACGTATTGGTTACTATTGCTGGCACTTTGCCAAATATCCATACTTCTAAAATGAGATCTATCAGGGTTAGGATACCCAACATTGTTTATGATGCTAAGGTTACCATCATCATACAAATTTTTAAAAGCAGTTAATGATGGGTGCAAACCTGCCTCATCAGTTAGTTGTAAGGCTTCATTTTTTTTAATACCAATTATTTTTCGTTCTCTATAATATATATCATTTTGTATTGGTATAACAGTATTTAAACCATCATTACCACCACTAAATTGTATAACAACCACTACTTTATTACCTGCTGGCACGGAAGCTGGTTTTTCAAAAGCTTTTAAAAATTTTGGCATCATTACAGATGCTGTTGCTAATGAGCCTATCTGTAAAAATTGACGGCGATGGAAATGCATATCTTAATTTTTTATTGTTAGTATATTGAGCAGAAAAAAATGTTTAATACACAACAAGTTGCTAAAATTTGTAACTTATTAATATTAACACAATTGGTACTCTGGTGTACTCATTACATTTATTACCACTGATTTTATATAGTTTTCTCTACTTTGATTATCAATATAGGTTGATAATAAATTGCTGTTTATATTGCCTTGCGTTTGTAATAAAGAATTTATTATATTTTGCAATAAATTGGCTCTATCCGTTTTGGCAAAACTTTTAAAAATTAAAGTCCAATCAATGGTTGCACTTACGCCAGCACCACCAAAAGTTGCTTTTTTACCTACACGTATTCTTTTTTCTTCTACCATACCCATGTTAACATCATCATCAGTTTTGGGTCTAATTTCTATAGCTTCATTAGCAGTTAATGCTTTGGGTATTTGCAACCTTACCATTAGTGTACTACTGTCTATCCAACTTGTGCCACCCGGCCAACCAGCTACGTTTGGGGGGTAAAATAAAATTTGCCCTAATACTTTTTCAAACAATAGTTGTACATCTTCATTATCTAAGGTAAGTGGTAAATATCTGCGTATACCAACCAACAATTCAACCGGCGATTTTATTTGAACTGCTATATTTTTTTGATCATAAAACCAATCACTTGTAAAAATTTGAGTAAGTAATTGTGTAATATTATAATTGCTTTTATAAAAACTATCACTCAATATTTTCACTTTGCTTTCATCAATTGTTGGGTTTACAAAAAAACTATATATCTTTTTTGTAATAAAAATTGCAGTTTGTTTATTATTTAAAAGAGAGTTTAAAATATCATCTCCATCAAAATTTCCCGTTTGTCCAA
>JANMAV010000085.1:0-23148 GCA_031360055.1 Ferruginibacter sp. | reverse complement strand
CTGTACAATTTTATCGGCTTCTTTTACAAAAATGGTACATTGTTTTTTGTTTAGCTCAGCTAATGTAAAAGCCATATAATATTCTCCCTCTTTACCCATTGGGCCTACATTGTAATAAGCTATGTTTTTAATTTTATGCTTTGCCTTAAATGTTTTTATGTAAGTAAGCAAGGGTTTGTTGCTAGATGTACCCGTACCTATGCTGCCAAATATTACTACATATTTATAAATAGTGGGTTGTTTTTGTGCAGATACTGAGGTAACTAGAAATAGAGCGGTAAGTAGAGTAAAAATTTTCATTTGTAAAAATTTAGTTTCAATAATTACTTTTAGGAATTATACAAAAGTAAATATCATTTGTTATTAATTGGCTCAAGGTACAGTTTAATATGTAGGTAAATAGTTAAGTATTTGATAAGCAGATGTTAATAATCGATCTAATATTTATTTCTTCAAATTATGCATTTGCCAATTTGTAATCCATAATTTCAGAGTACACTGCATCCCATAATGATTTTCTGATTTGGAGTGAAGCAACTACAGCTTCTCTGGCTTCTAACCAAAAAGCTTCATTAGTTCCACACAAATTTTCAGTCATTTGTATGGCTAAATTACTATGATGATCTCCATCTACTTCAATATGTCTTTCAATATAATATTTAAAAATTGACATGCTTTCTGGAAAAGCTTTGTAAAAATCTCGTATTATAGATAAAAACATGCCCGGTATTAAATCTTCTCTACCAAACGTAAATATGGCAGATTGTAAATGAAGTTTGCTGCTATTTATAATGCTAAATGTAAACTCTACAAATTTTCTTGCTGCAGCCGGGGTATTTGCTGCTTCAAATGCAGTTTGAAAATTGTTTGTTTGTTGCAAAGTATTTATAAATGTTTTGATACCGCTGGTATCAGCTCCAGATTGCTCCATGGCAGCCAAGTATAATTCAAAATGGCTTGTACGAATACCGTTTTCATCAACATCACTTTCTTCACCTGCCACAATTTCGTTAATTAAATATCTAGTATCAGCATTGCCAACAGGGTACCAAGGTACAGCAGTACAGGTAAGATTTTGTTGTAATGATTTAAGTAAACTCATAAAGTCCCAAACGGCGTAAATATGATATTGCATAAATATTTTCAAATCATCAATATCAGAAATTTGAGCATAGAGTGGATGATTAATAATATCAATAGCAATTGGTTCTATGGTTGCTTTTAATGCAAAAGTATTATCGTTCATGAGTATAAATTTTTTGTATATAAATACGTTTATTTGAGAAAAATAGTCTTTAGTAGAATGTAAAATTGTATCTTTTTTTCAAACTCGTAAATTGGATTTTAAATATATTTATAACTTAAAACTTATTTAAAACTTTTTAGTTCCATTATTTTTTCTTTATTACTTTTTCCTACTCAATAATATTTCTTCAATTTGAGTAAGGGTACAGTTTTTAGCTTTTAGTAAAATTAATAAGTGGTACAATAAATCTGCAGCTTCATTTTTAAATAAGTCAATATTGTCATCTTTAGCTTCAATTACAAGTTCTACAGCTTCTTCCCCAACTTTTTGAGCAACTTTATTTATACCTCTCTTAAATAGGATATTTGTATAAGATTCCTCATCAGCATTATCTATTTTTTGCGATATTGTATTTTCCAACTCGTATAAAAATCCTTTTGCTGTAACTGTATTAAAACAATTA
This sequence comes from Ferruginibacter sp., assembly GCA_031360055.1. Classification (GTDB taxonomy): domain Bacteria; phylum Bacteroidota; class Bacteroidia; order Chitinophagales; family Chitinophagaceae; genus Ferruginibacter. Next base: position 21,439 of record JANMAV010000085.1, on the reverse strand, counting down.
TTAGCACCAGTATGGCAAGTAGCACCAATGGGCATTGCTGTAATTAATAGCGTATCATTATCACAGTCTACAGTTATACTTTTTACTAATAAAAAATTGCCAGATGTTTCACCTTTTGTCCATAATCTGTTTTTGCTACGACTGTAAAATGTAACCTTTTTTTCAGATTCTGTTTTTGCATAAGCCTCCTCATTCATATAGCCAAGCATAAGTACTTGTAGTGTAAGCACATGTTGTATAATTACTGGCACTAATCCATCTGCCGATTTATTAAAGTTTATTTTCATCTTATTGGAATTTGTTGTGCTTTTAAATAATTCTTTAATGTGTATATTGGTATTTCATTAAAATGAAAAATGCTTGCTGCCAATGCTCCTGTAGCATTTGTTTGCGAAAAAACGTCGCTAAAATGCTCTAATTTTCCTGCCCCACCTGATGCTATTATAGGGATATTTACAGCATTGCTTATTGCATTTGTAATATCTAAAGCAAACCCATTTTTAGTACCATCATTGTTCATAGATGTTAATAATATTTCTCCTGCACCCAGTGTTGCTGCTTGCATTGCCCAATCTGTAGCTTTAATATTTGCTGCCACTTTACCACCGTTAATATATACCATCCATTCGTTATTTTCATATTTAACGTCTACAGCCACTACAACAAATTGGCTACCATATTGGTTTGCAATTTGAGTAATTAAAGTTGGGTTTTTTACGGCAGATGAGTTTATACTAATTTTATCTGCGCCAGCTTTTATTATAGTATCAGCATCTTTTAATTTATTTATACCACCACCAACAGTAAAGGGGATATTAATTTCTTTTGCAATTTTTTCAACTAAGGTTGATAAGGTTTTTCTTTTTTCAAGTGTTGCAGTTATATCCAAAAAAACTAATTCATCTGCACCATCTTCAACATATTTTTTGGCTAGGGCTATGGGGTCTCCAGCATCAATAATATCTACAAAGTTTATACCCTTTACTGTACGACCATCTTTAATATCTAAACAAGGTATGATACGTTTTTTTAACATAAAGTTTGTAATTCTTTAAGGGTGATTTTATTTTCGTAAATGGCTTTTCCAATTATAGCACCAAAACATCCAATTTGTTGCAGATCTACCAAATCCTTCATAGATGAAACGCCACCACTTGCAATTAGTTTAACGGTACAATTGGTTATAATTTCTGAGTACAGCGTATTGGCTGTGCCTTGCAACATACCATCTTTACTTATATCAGTGCAAATAACTTGTTCAATACCTTTTGTTTTATATCCGTTAATAAATTCAACAACATCAATCGTTGAACTTTGCTGCCAGCCATGTGTAGCTATTTTTCTGTCCATACAATCTGCACCTAATATAATTTTTTGTGTTCCGTATTCTTCTATCCACTCTAAAAATAAGCTTTCATTAGTTACTGCAATACTACCACCGGTAATTTGTGTAGCACCGTTTTCAAAAGCAATTTCTACATCTTTGGTTGATTTTAACCCTCCACCAAAATCAACAATTAAATTGGTATGAGTAGCAATATCATGCAGCACTTTGTGGTTTACAATTTGCTTAGATTTTGCACCATCTAAATCAACTAAATGAAGATATTTTATTCCGTTGGCTTCAAACTTTTTAGCAACTTCTAATGGGTTTTCATTATATATTTTTTCCGTAGTATAATCGCCTTTTGTAAGCCTAACAGCTTTGCCGTTTATAATATCTATTGCTGGGATTATTTTCATTTATTTTTATTTTCAACGGGTTAAAACCCATTATTACAATATTAAAAGAGCCTACGACTCTACCTTATTATGATTTAAATATTTTAAAAAATAATTTTATTAAAACTTTTTGTTTTTTGCTGAATCACATCTCCAAAAAACTCCTCAAAACCATTTCACCAACACTACCACTTTTTTCTGGATGAAATTGTGTGGCATAAAAATTATTTTTTTCCATGGCTGCACTAAACGGCAATATGTAGTTGCAAGTAGCAATAGTATCATTAGTAACCTCAGCATAATAACTATGTACAAAATAAAAATTATCTGTAGCATGTATACCATTAAATAAATTGCACTTTGATACTTCAATATTATTCCACCCTACATGTGGTACAATATTTTGTGGTGGAAATAATTTTACATTGGCATCAAAAATACCTAAACAAGTGGTATTACCTTCCTCAGAAAAATTACAAAGCAACTGTTGGCCTAAACAGATTCCCAACAAAGGTTTTGTTGTATTTTTAATTATAGTATCCAAGCCTGTTTCAATTAAATATTTCATGGCAGTGCTAGCTTCACCTACACCTGGAAATATAATTTTATTAGCATTGTTAATCTCTTTCTCATCATCAGTTATTATACTTTTATATCCTAACCTATTTAATGCATTTTGTACTGAGGTAATATTGCCTGCATTGTATTTTATTATTGCTATCATAAACTGCCTTTTGTACTTGGTATGCTAAAATTATTTGTTTTGGATACTGCCATTTTTATTGCCTTTGCAAATGATTTAAAAATGGCTTCTATTTTATGGTGTTCATTATCACCCTCTGCTTTAATATTTAAATTACATTTTGCATTATCACTAAACGATTTAAAAAAATGTAAAAACATTTCTGTTGGCATATCCCCAATTTTTTCTCTAGTAAATGTGGCATGCCATACCAACCATGGTCTACCTCCAAAATCAATAGCTACTTGAGCCAAGCAATCATCCATCGGCAATAAAAATCCATACCTTTCAATTCCTTTTTTATTTCCTAAAGCTTGTAAAAAAGCATCTCCTAGGGTTATGGCTACATCTTCTATTGTATGGTGTTCATCAATATGTAAATCGCCTTTTACATGTACTTTTAAATCTAAATTTCCATGCTTAGCTATTTGCTCAAGCATATGATCAAAAAAACCTAAGCCTGTGTTTAATAAACTTTTACCAGTGCCATCTATATTTACGTAAACCTCTATATTGGTTTCGTTTGTTTTTCTTATTGCAGTTGCAGTTCTTGGTGTAGATGATAGAAAATTGTAAATATCTGTCCAGTTATTGGTATTTAAAATTGCAGATTCATTTGTAGTTTCGTTCAAATTAATTGCTTTGCAACCTAAATTTTTTGCAAGTTGTACATCAGTATTTCTATCGCCAATTACAAAACTTTCAGCTAAATTATAATTGCCTTGCATATAGTGTGTAAGTAAAGCTGTGCCTGGCTTACGTGTTATTGCATTTTGTGCAGGCAGAGTTTTATCTATTATAATTTCACTAAAAACTATACCTTCATTTGCAAATGCTTGCAGCATTTTATTATGAGCTGGCCAAAACGTTTCTTCAGGAAAAGATGTAGTACCTAATCCATCTTGGTTGGTAACCATAACTAAATCATAAGGTAACTCTTTTACAATTTTTGATAAGTATTGAAAAACTCCAGGGAAAAACTCTAATTTTTCTAAACTATCTAACTGATAATCTATGGGTGGTTCTTTTACCAAAGTACCATCTCTGTCTATGAATAATATTTTTTTCATTCTTTGAAACGCAGATTTTAAGATTTGATAAGATTATAATGATTTTGATTATTAATAACTGTTAGTTGTGCTACAAAAAAATATAAAAAAATTGCTTTTATTTTTACAGATTGTTTAGTTCTTTTAAAGCAGTTAATAATTTTTGGTTTTCTTCTTCTGTACCAATTGTAATTCTTATACAGTTTTGTATTACGCTATTTCTATTTCGGGTAATTACTTTTTTACTAACCAAAAAATTATACGTTTCGTTGGCATCTTCAACTTCAATTAAAATAAAATTTGAATGGCTTGGGTATACTTTTTTTATAGTAGATATTGACTCAAATTGTTGTAATAAAAATGCTCTTTGTTGCAATATTTTATTTTTGTTACTTAAAAATAATTCTTCATTTTGTAAACATTGCAGGGCTGCTTGTTGATTTAGTAAACTAATGTTGTATGGTGGTTTTACTTTGTTATACCAACTTATAATTTCTGTTGAACTGTATGCTACACCTACTCTTGCAGCCGCCAAGCCCCATGCTTTGCTAAATGTTTGAGATACAATAACATTAGGATATGCTGAAATTTTATTGATAAATGATTCTGCTTCACTAAAATCAATGTATGCCTCATCTATAAAAACTATTCCCTTAAATTGGTTTACTATTCTTTCAATATTTTCTAAGTTATTAGCTGTTGGATTGTTGGGTGAGCATATAAAAATGATTTTTATTTTTTCATCATTTATAATATTATGTACTGCCTCAAAATCAATTTGAAAATTAGTAGTTAACTGTATTTTTATTAGCTCAATATTATTTATTGCTGCAGATACATCATACATTCCGTAAGTTGGTGTAAAAGTTAATGCCTTATCAACTCCAGGTTCACAAAAAATACGATAAGCAATATCAATAACTTCATCGCTACCATTGCCTATAAAAATGTTATTCGTTGGTATATTTTTTAATTTACTTAAAGCAGTTTTAAGTTCATCCTGTTGTGGGTCAGGATAACGATTTAATTCACCAAAAGGGTTTTCGTTGGCATCTAAAAAAATGGCATCTTTACCTTTGTACTCATCCCTTGCACTTGAGTAAGGTTGTAATTCAAGTATGTTTTTTCTTATAAAGTTTTGTATGTGCATTGCTTAAAAAGTTTAGTGGTTTAGAAGTTTAGAAGTTCAGTTATTGTAATTATTGCAGTTTATGGTATAGCTAAACCCCTAACCCCCTAAACTCCTAAGTCTTACTGTTACTGCATTTTTATGAGCTAATAATTGTTCAGCCTCAGCCATTACCTCAACCGTTGGTCCTATATTTATAATGCCCTCTACACTTAGTTGCTGAAAAGTTATTTTTTTTACAAAGCTATCTATAGATACGCCACTATAATTTGCTGCAAATCCATTTGTAGGTAAAGTATGGTTTGTACCTGATGCATAATCTCCAACTGCCTCACAACTGTAGTGGCCAATAAATACTGAGCCAGCATTTGTAATTTTATAAACCATTGTTTCAGCAGTATCTGATGCCAAAATTAAATGCTCAGGTGCATATAAATTGCTCCAATCAATACACTCTGTCAAATTTTGTAATACAATAGTTTTACTGTTTTTTAAAGCTTCTGCTGCTAAAGCTTTTCTTGGTAATTCATTTATTTGAAAATCTATTTCAGTATTTACAGCTTCAGCTATTTTAAAGCTATCAGTAAGTAAAATAACTTGGCTATCTGCTCCATGCTCAGCCTGCGATAATAAATCCGCTGCAATAAATGAAGCATTTGCAGTATTATCAGCAATAACTAACACTTCACTAGGACCAGCAGGCATATCTATAGCTACACCATTATTTTGTGCATATTGTTTTGCTGCTGTTACATATTGGTTGCCTGGGCCAAATATTTTTTTTACTTTTGGTATGGTTTCAGTACCATAAGTTAATGCAGCAATGGCTTGTATACCACCTACACAAAATACATTTGTAATACCTATTAAGGCTGCTGTATATAATATGGCATTGTCAATTTCTCCGTTTTTATTTGGTGGTGTACAAAGCACAATATTTTTGCAACCAGCTATCATTGCTGGTATACCAAGCATCAACACTGTAGAAAATAGTGGTGCTGTACCACCAGGTATGTATAATCCTACACTATCAATAGCACGGCTTTCTCTCCAACATTGTACACCAAGGGTAGTTTCAATTTTATTTACTTTTTCTTTTTGGGCTATATGAAATTTTTGGATGTTAGATTTTGCTATTTGTATAGCATTTTTTAGCTCATTTGAAATTGATTTTTCGGCATTTGCAATTGTTTCTTTACTTACTGAAATATTTGTAAGTTCAACAGCATCAAATTGCTTGGAGTAGTTTATTACTGCACTATCTCCTTTAATTTTAACCTCATTAAAAACTTTGATTACCAAATCAGTTAAAGTTTCCTTTCTAGTTTGTGGCCTTTGTGTAAGTGCAAGCCAATTTTGTTTTGGTGGGTTTAATAATATTTTCATTGTTGTATTATGAGTTATTAACAAAATTTAAAATTTCAAAAATTTTATAAAATCATTTTTTCAATAGGGATAACCAAAATACCTTCAGCACCTGCATCTTTTAGTTTATCAATAACTTCCCAAAAATCATCTTCTTTTATAACTGAGTGAATGCTGCTCCAACCGGTTTGTGCCAATGGCAAAACCGTTGGCGATTTCATGCCTGGCAGTATATCTTTAATACTTTCTAAAGCTTCATTTGGTGCATTTAATAATATATATTTATTTTCTGCTGATGTTTTTACTGCTTTTATTCTAAATAATAATTTATCTAAAATACGTTGTTTGTCGGGTAATAAATTTGTGTTACCAATTAACACTGCTTTACTTTTTTTAACCACCTGTACTTCTTTTAATCCATTCATTAAAAGAGTACTTCCTGTACTTACAATATCAAAAATACCATCTGCTAATCCTATTCCTGGTGCTATTTCTACACTGCCACCTATTTCTTCAATTTCAGCAATCACATTGTTTTCATTAAAATATTTTTGTAGAATTTTTGGATAACTTGTAGCAACTTTTTTATTGGTAAAATAACTTACATCGGTATATGTTTCGTCTTTAGGTATTGCAAGAGACATTTTGCAACTTGCAAAACCAAGGTTCTCAATGGTTAATACTTTTTTATCTTTTTCCCAAACTTCATTTTCGCCTAATATTCCTATATCAGCCACACCTTGCTCTACATATTGAGGTATATCATCATCCCTTAGGTATAAAACTTCTATCGGAAAATTTTCTGCTGCTGTTATTAATTTTCTGTCTCCATTTGGTAACTTAATACCACAGTTTTTTAATAACTCTAAGCTTTTTTCGCTAAGGCGACCACTTTTTTGAATGGCAATTTTTAGTGTACTCATTTTTAAATTTTTACCAAGTAAAAGAGAGATGCTGTTGAAAAACAAAAATCCCGTCTGTTTACTCAGACGGGATTTTTAAATATTGTTATTTACAAATATCATATCACCAGACCTGAGGGCTTGTATGGCAATGATGATGATGTGTAGTAAAAAGAATCATTTTTTTTAATGTTTGAACAATAAAGGTACTGTTAGAATGCAAATAAAAAAATAAAATTTTCAATTTTTTAATTATTATTTTTTAGTAAAATAATATTTTCATTAAAATATTTGTTCCATTTTTCTTGTTTATCCGCAATTTGCCCATTCATGGTTTCACTATCATACGTGTGTTGTAGCGTATTTAATATGGCACAACATTCTTTATATATTTGAGGCACAACACTATTAAAATTAGCCACCGTAATGGCAGTATTTTTTAGCTTTTGCATAAAAATACTTGCGGCTAAATAGCTAGCATCAAAATGTCTTTGCTCATGGTTTAAAATATAATTAGTAGTTTTTGTTGGTCGTACCCAACTTTTATTTTTATTAAAATAACAATACACTGCAATGTTTATTGTTGATAGTTTTCCCAGTGTTTCAATATTACCTTTATAACCAAAACCAGATGATGTAATTGCAGCTACAGAACTTGGTGGGGGTGGGGTGCCTTTAAAATTTTGCCAATTTAACTTTACATCTGATTTATAATAAATGTTTTCAGAAGCTGACATACTGGTTTGCTCCGTCCAAAATACATGTGTTATTGTTTGTGCAAATATCACTTGAATTTGTAATAAAAATAAAATTGATAAATACTTTTTCATACTAATAACTGAGATACAAAAAAACAATATTTTGATAAACAATACTACTAATAAATATATAATTGTTTTTCTATTAACATATTTATTTACTGTTGTAAGTAAGTAAATTGCTTATTAGTATTCTACATTCTTCAGTTTAGGAAATCCAATCCAGGTGCCTACTACAACCATTATACTCATAGCCCCACCAAATATAATTGCTGGTAAGGTGCCAAATATCTTTGAAGTTACGCCACTCTCAAATTGCCCCAACTCATTACTTGAATTTATAAAAATCATATTTATTGATGAAACTCTTCCTCTTAACTCATCTGGAGTATACAGTTGTGCAATAGTGCCTCTAATTACTACACTAATACCATCGCAAATGCCAGCTATTGCTAAAGCCACAAAACTAAGCCAATATATTTTTGAAAGCCCAAAAACTATAATAAATAAGCCAAACCCTGCTACAGCTAACATCATTTTTAAGCCTTGTTTTGCTTTTAACGGCATGGCTAACAAAACTAACACACTTATTAAGGCCCCTATATCCATAGCTGCATTTAAAAATCCATACCCAATTGGGCCAGTATGCAAAACTGTTTCTGAAATTTCAGGTATAAAAGCAACTGCACCACCAAATAAAACTGCAAATAAATCTAATGAAATTACCCCAAGCATGATTTTATTACTCCATACAAATGCAAAACCTCCTTTAATAGATTGCATCATGGGTTCTTTTTGAGATTGAAATATGGGTGGTTTGGGTTTTAAAAAGTAAGAAATAACTGTAGCAAATAAAATTAAAGTGGCACTGACAAAATATGCGTTAGATATACCTGCAAATGCTATGATAAGGCCACCAGTGGCATGACCACAAATTGATGCTGTTAAATAAGTAGTGGAGTTTAACGATACTGCTTTTTGTAGTTGCTGTTTTTGTACAATTGCAGCAATCATACTGCTAGCTGCTGGCGATGCAAATGAACGGATTATACCAGTAAAAAATACAACAAATAATATTATTGATATTTTGTAATGTGTAGCTACTTGTAATTGAGGTAAACTAATTATAGCTAAAATTATTGCACAAAGTAAATAGAGAAAATATGACAATCGTAATATTTTCTTTTTATCATTAGTATCTATGTAATGGCCTGCATAAATAGCAGAAATAACTGCTGGCAAAAATTCAGTAAGCCCAGCTATACCTACTAAATAAGTGTTTGCCAAATGAAAAAGTTGGTAAATAACAATGGTAGAAATCATTCTTAAGCCCAAGGTAAAAAACAGTTTTGCACTTACAAAATGCCAAAATTCTACAGGAAGTTTTTTTGAAAATTCTAAGCTCATAAATTATGGCAAAGTTAAAAAATGTTGCCCATCTTCATACTCTTTTTCTAATGCCTCAGTTATTATTTTAAAATGCTCAGGATTATCTAAAAAATCAGCATTAGCAGCATCTACAAACAAAGTTTTAATGTGGTGTTGCTTTATATATTGTGTATATGTTTCTTGTATACTAAATAAGTAATCATTACTAATAGCTTGTTCAAATCTTCTATTGCGTTTCTTAATATTTTCTTGCAACTTATTTACTGGGGTATGCAAATAAATTAAAATATCTGGCTGCACAATTTGAGGGTAAATAATATCATATAATTTTTGATATAACCTAAACTCCTCATCAGGTAAATTAACTTTTGCAAATAGTAAACATTTTGTAAATAAATAGTCAGATATGGTTATGTTTTGAAACATATCTTTTGTTTGCAATAAATCTTTTAATTGTTTGTATCGCTCAGCCATAAAAAACAATTCTAATGGAAAAGCATACTGTTGTGGGCTTTCGTAAAATTTTGGAAGGAAAGGGTTCTCTGCAAACTCTTCTAACACAAGCCTTGCGTTGTAGTGTTTGCTTAATAAATGTGCTAGTGTAGTTTTACCTGCTCCAATATTGCCTTCTATGGTAATAAAATTATAATTCATCTGTTTTGCAAAGTAAAATTAAACATCAAAAATTTTATAAAATCTTTTGCACATTTAAGCTATCTGAACAGGTTTGCAATAGCTCTGTGGCTGTTTTTAGCAAAATTGGGTGTTGATAATTTTCCGAAACATCCTGCAAAGATATTAGCACAAAGCGCCTATTCTGTATTTGTGGGTGTGGAATAGTTAAGTTGGGCTGATTTACGATTGCATAATTATAAAATAAAATATCAATGTCAATTGTACGTTGCCCATATTTTTCAATTCTTATTCTGTCTAATTTATTTTCGATGAGTTGTATTTTATTTAAAATAGTTTTTGGTCTTTTAGTAGTTTCAACAATACATATTTTATTTAAAAAGTCTGGTTGGTTTTGCAATCCCCATGCAGCAGTTTTGTATATATGAGATTGTTTAATGACTGTGCCAATACCATTTTCAATAGCATTAGTGGCCAGTTGTAAATATTTTTCACTGTCACCCATATTGCTACCTAGTAATAAATAAACTGTATTCATATTTTTATTTTTATAATCCATTTTTGTCATTCAAAATAAATTAGATGAAAAACAATAATTATGAATTTACCTTTTATAAAAGTATACGATTACTTACAAATCATAAAATTGAACTTAAATTTATTATGATTTTGTTTTTATTAATTTAGCTTTGTGTTACAATAATATATATGAAGTATAGCCAATTACGAGCCATGCTTGCCATTACAAAAGCAAGTTTACGATCAATTTTAAGAAGTCCATCAGCAGTAATTTTTAGTTTTGTTTTTCCATTCGTTTTTATTATTGTTTTTGGGTTTTTAAATAGTGGTGTTGGTAGGCAAAATTTTAAAGTTGCTATAGCGGCAAATGCTGATACTACAAATGCTTTATATTACAGCTTATCCCATACAGAAGGCCTAACACTAATTCCAATAAATAAAATTAAAAATTTACCTGAGTCACAAAAAAAAGGTTCTATTGCAGGTATCGTAAATATCACAAAAAATACCAATACAGATATTCCTTACACAGTTACTATAAAAAGTACTACATCTAGCGATGATAAATGGCCACAATTAAAAGCATTATTGCAAAGTAAAATTGATGAAGTAAGTGATAAAACATTTACAAATAGACCAACAGTTGCCAAAATTGATTTTGATTATAAAAAAGATATTACGGAAATACGCCAATACAAAACTATTGATTTCATTTTACCAGGGCAATTGGGATTTTCCTTGTTAAGTGCTGGTGTTTTTGGAGTTGCTTTTACCTTTTTTAATTTACGTAATACACTTGTGCTTAAGCGTTTTTTTGCTACTCCAATTACACGTACTTATATTATTTTAGGTGAGGCTTTAAGTAGGGTTATTTTTCAAATGATGACTGCAATTGTTATTATTGGAGTTGGTTTTTTGTTTTTTGATTTTACTTTAGTGCATGGCATTATAACTTTTATTGAAATGCTATTGTTGAGTTTTATTGGTTTAGCAATTTTTATGGGTTTTGGTTTTGCTGTAAGTGGTTTGGCAAAAAATGATAGCACAATACCACCAATTGCAAACCTTATTACCTTACCTCAATTTTTATTAGGTGGTACTTTTTTTCCGGCCGATGCTTTTCCAAAATGGTTGCAACCAATAAGTAAAGCATTACCTCTAACACACTTAAATACAGCCATGAGAAGTGTAGCTTTTGAAGGTAATAACTTGTGGGATGTAAGAGCAGAAATTGGAATATTAATGTTGTGGGCAATTGCAGCTTATTTTATAGCTACAAAAGCTTTTAAATGGGAGTAAAAAATTATGAAAATATTTAAAGGATTGTTAATTGGCATTATTGGATTGTTTGTACTATTAACACTAATATCACTAATTATACCAAGCAAAATACTTACCGTAAGGGCAGTAGCTGTACAAGCAGATTCAATAAAAATATTTGATGAAATAAGTGACCTGAAAAATTGGAAAAATTGGCATCCAGTTTTTATAAATGACTCTGCAAATATAAAATATAATAATAAAACTAATCAGGTAGGTGGCACTGCAACATGGGTTACCAACAATAAAGAAAATTGCTTGCAAATTTCAAAAATTGCATACCCTAATATTTATTTTGCATTAAAAAGAGATGGTGAAAATGATTTAGAAAATGTACTTTCTATAACTCCAGTACAAGAGAAAGGAAATATGCAGGTGCAATGGCAAAGTATTACATCATTAAAATGGTACCCATGGGAAAAATTTAGTGGAATTTTTATTGAAAAAATGGCTGGTTCTGGTATAGAAATTGCTTTAGAATCTTTTAAAAACTATATTGAAAAAACGAAATAATTGCTACTTATTTTAAAAAATTTAAATTCCTTTTTATACCACTAAATTTTGTACGCTTTAAAGGAGAATTTTTAAAAATAATTTTAAATTGCTCTTCAGTTAGTTCTTCCCAATCATTTTTTGTATAGTTTAATATTTCATGTATTGGGCTAAATGTATTGCTAGTATTGGGTTTTGCAAAACTATTCCAAGGACAAACATCTTGGCACACATCGCAACCAAAAAGCCAATCATCAAATTTATTTTTCATTCCATTGGGCAGTAAGGCATCTTTAAGCTCAATAGTAAAGTATGAAATACACTTGCTACCATCTACCACTTTATTAGGCAGTATGGCTTCGGTTGGGCACTCATCTATACATCTTGTACAAGTGCCACAATAATCTTTTGCCATTGCATCATCAGCCAATAAAGCCACATCAACAATTAAGGAAGCAATAAAAAAAAATGAGCCTTGCTTTTTATTAATAATATTACCATTTTTACCAACCCAACCTAATCCACTTTTTTTTGCCCAAGTTCTTTCTAATACTGGTGCACTATCTACAAAACCTCTGCCTTGTATATCTCCAATTTGTTGTTTTAGCAGTGTAAAAAAATGGTTTAGTTTATCTCTTATAATGGTATGGTAATCTTCGCCAAATGCATATTTAGAAACTTTTGGGGCATCAGCTATTTGAAACTTTGTTGGATAATAATTAATAAGTAAAGTAATAACTGATTTTGCACCTGGTACCAGTTTTGTAGGATCTGTTCTTAAATCAAAATGATTTTGCATGTAATACATATTGCCATGCATGCCTTTTTGTAGCCAAGTTTCTAATCTTTTAGCATCATCTTCTAAAAAACATGCATCTGCAATACCACAAAAATCAAAACCAAGCATAGTGGCTGTTTCTTTTACAAATTTTGTATTACTGGCTTTATTTATCAAGGTTTACTTAAAATTTAATATCATATCCTATTAAGCCAATTAGTTCAAAATAACCAAAGCCATGGTGTACTCTATTACCTTTTATTTTGGTAGTATTAACCAGAGCATTAATATACCGTACATAGCCAGATTTTGCAGTTCCTTCAAAAAACAATCGCTTACTTACATATAATCTGGCACCAGCCTCCGCACTAACATTGTAACCTGCCACATGAAAATAATTATTAAGCCTATCACCTCGATAGGTAAAATCTGTTCTAGGTATATTTATACCAGCACCTAGTTTCCAAATAGTATTTACAAGCGGCCTATTTTTAGCTTGGTTGTAGGCTATGGTATTTTGTTGTACATAATTAATGTGTAATAAATTACCTCCATCTGTATGTTCTAAGTGTAAAAAAGTTTGTGGGTCTAAAATGCTGTCAGCATCTACCTTTTGGCCATTTATTGTTCCTCTAACTCTTACTTTTTGCCCATCAGTAACCACATATTTAATGTGATCGAAATTTATTTCTACAGATTTTGTTTTTGCATTGTTTAAATAAAAACCAAACCTATAATTGTATTGTGGTATCGAAATTTCTATTGGTTTTTTATAAATAGCATCTAAGTCGGGCTTGTCATGTGCTTTTGCACGTACCAACATAAAATTATCGCCATTGCTTAGGTTAAACCTTATGTTACTTTTTGTATACCATTCGGTATTGTAACCCCATTGCACATACATTCCTTTAAATAATGGGCCTTTTTGTGCAGTAGCCACATGCATTTTACATAAAATGAATATGCAGATAATATACTTTTTCATGTTGCAAAAATACCTTCATTAGTTGTAATTGCAGCATTATTAAAAATTTGTTACCAACGTTTTACACAAGTCATTTGCTTTTACTAATTTCTTCATCTACAATAAATTTTAGTTCAGTATATTTTTCATGTCTTTCGTTATTTTTTAAATTGTAGGTAAATAGCACAGCTGCATATTGCTTTTTAGTATCTATCCATGGAAAACTGCCAAAAAACCCTGCGCTATTAACCATTGTAGATCGGGTTTCAAAAGCAGAATCATCCATTACCCATTCTCCAAAACCATAATTCCAATTACCAGCTTCTTTTGGCGATTTTTTTATAACGTTTGTTGGAATATGATTTTGTTGCATCAAAGCAACACTTTCTGTTTTTAATACCTGTTTACCGTTATACATACCATTTTGTAATATCATTTGCAAAAAATGTATGTAGTCCGTTGCCGTACTTCTTGCACCAGCAGCAGCAAGGGGTACCGCATTTACACCATAATCAGTTGAGGGCATTTGGCATGGTATACCAATACGCTTATTAAATTCATATATAAAACTGTTTCCGCTAATTTTTTCAATTATTGCAGCTGCAAGTTGTAAGCCTACATTACTATATCTAAAGCTTTTTCCAGGTTCAGTATCTGTTGGCATTACAGCAATGGTAGCAATGGTTTCAGCCATTTTTTTAGCAACAGCTATTTGTTTTATGCTGCTTACAGTTTCTCCAGCATTTATGCCTGTAGTATGGCTTAAACATTGGGCTATGGTAATATTTCCTTTACCATTTTTTGTCATTATTGGCAAAAATTTACCTAAAGTATCAGTTAATTTTAATGTGCCATCATCAATAAAAGTCATAACCAATGCAGCACTAAGCCATTTGCTGCAACTTGCAATTGGCAACTTGGTTTCTGCATCAAAATCTTGTAAAGCTTCATCAGCATCTTTTCCTGATCTTCTAGCTATTATTTTAGTTAAAATAGTTTGCTTTTTTGTTAGATTGTTTACCGAACTTTCAAACACAATTTTATTGTTGGCATAAATAATTAGTACAGCTCTGCCTCCCAAATAATGGCTATTATCTTGTAACCATTTTTGAGTTTTTGTAAATGTTTGTTGGCTGTAAGTAAACTGATAAATTAGCATGAAAAGCAATACCAGACTGCAATTGCGGCAGGTTTTTGAAAAGCGAACTGACATAATTACTATTTTTATTGTTGGACTTTAATTTGTTTCAGTAGAGTAGTTGTAAGATAATTTTATTAAAAGCAATTCTTAAAATTATTGTAAATCATTAAATAACCCTAAAATCAGTATTCTTTTATGAGCATTAAAAATTTTTATTAAATCACTTTCATTTCATTTTTAAACTTTATCAATAAGATATATACCAATTAAAAATATTTTTATATGAATCAAAATAATTTTACCATAAAAGCAACTGAGGCTTTACAACAAGCCCAACAAATTGCTTTTAATAATGGCAACCCCAATATAGAAACAGAACATATTTTAAAAGCCTTAATTGATGCTGAAGATAGTACTGTTGTTTATTTACTTAAAAAGAACAATGTAACTGTAAATTTAGTATTAATTAAGCTTGATGAGCTTATAAAAAAATTACCAAAAACTAGTGGAGAACCTGCTCAAAGTATGGGTAGAGAGGCTAATAGTTTATTATTAAAAGCAAATAGTACCCTAAAACAATTTGCTGATGAATTTGTAACGCCAGAACATTTATTACTTGGCACAGTACAAGGAAATGATGCTGCTGCAAAATTATTAAAAGATGCAGGGCTTACAGAAAAAGGTTTGGTTGCCTCCATAAAAGAATTACGTAAAGGGGACAGCGTAAAATCTCAAACACAAGAAACACAATTAAATGCTTTAAATAAATACGCTAAAAACTTAAATGAATTAGCAAGGAGTGGCAAGCTTGATCCCGTAATTGGGAGGGATGAAGAAATACGTCGTACCCTACATATTCTAAGTAGACGTACAAAAAATAATCCTATTTTGGTAGGAGAACCAGGAGTTGGTAAAACCGCTATAGCAGAGGGTTTGGCAATAAGAATTGTAAATGGAGATGTGCCTGAAAATATTAAAAGCAAAGTTATTTTTGCTTTAGATATGGGGCAGTTAATTGCAGGTGCAAAATACAAAGGTGAGTTTGAAGAACGCTTAAAATCTGTAGTAAAAGAAGTAATAGCTGCCGAAGGTGAAATAATTTTATTTATAGATGAAATACATACATTAGTTGGTGCAGGTGGTGGCGATGGTGCAATGGATGCTGCAAACATTTTAAAACCAGCATTAGCTCGTGGAGAATTAAGAGCTGTAGGGGCTACAACGCTTAGTGAATATCAAAAATATTTTGAAAAAGACAAAGCATTGGAACGTAGATTTCAAAAAGTAATGATAGATGAACCTACTGTAGATGATGCTATTTCTATTTTAAGGGGCTTAAAAGATAGGTATGAAACCTACCACCATGTACGTATAAAAGATGAGGCAATAATTGCAGCAGTAGAGTTAAGTAACCGATATATTACTGATAGATTTTTACCTGATAAGGCCATTGACTTGATGGATGAAAGTGCAGCAAAGTTGCGGATTGATATGAACTCAATGCCTGAGGAACTTGATAAATTGGAAAGGCAAATTAGGCAGCTAGAAATTGAAAGAGAGGCCATAAAAAGAGAAAAAGACGAATCAAAATTAAAATCATTAAATACAGATATAGCCAACCTTTCGGTAGATAGAGATACGTATAGAAGTAAGTGGAAAGAAGAGAAAGAATTGGTAGATAAAATACAGAATGGGAAAAGCAATATTGAAGAATTAAAATTACAAGCAGAACAGGCGGAAAGAGATGGTAATTATGGTAAAGTAGCAGAAATTAGGTACGGTAAAATGAAAGTTCAGGAGGAGGAAATTGTAACGCTAACTCAAAGTTTATCTACCTTATCTGAAAGAAGATTATTAAAAGAAGAAGTAGATGCAGAAGATATTGCAGAAGCTGTGGCAAAAGCTACTGGTATACCGCTTAGTAAAATGCTACAAAGTGAAAAAGAAAAATTGTTGAATTTAGAAGATGAATTACACAAAAGAGTTGTTGGCCAACATGAAGCTATAGGTGCAGTAGCTGATGCCATACGTAGAAGTAGGGCAGGCCTGCAAGATGCACGTAAACCTATAGGATCTTTCATTTTTTTAGGAACCACTGGGGTTGGTAAAACTGAATTAGCAAAAGCATTAGCTGAATACCTATTTGATGATGATAGTATGCTTACAAGGATTGATATGAGTGAGTATCAAGAAAAGCATAGTGTAAGCAGGTTAGTAGGTGCTCCTCCAGGCTATGTTGGTTACGATGAAGGTGGGCAACTTACTGAAGCTGTACGCCGTAAGCCATATAGTGTAGTGTTGTTAGATGAAATTGAAAAAGCACACCCAGATGTGTACAACGTATTGTTGCAGGTTTTGGATGATGGTAGGCTAACTGATAACAAAGGCAGAGTAGTTAATTTTAAAAATACAATCATTATATTAACTAGCAATTTAGGTAGCCAAATTATACAAGATAATTTTGAAAACGTAACTGAACAAAATAAAGAAGAGGTTGTAGACAAAACGAAAGATGAAGTAATGGTGTTGCTTAAACAAACTATACGTCCAGAGTTTTTGAATAGAATTGATGAGGTAATTATGTTTCAGCCCCTTATGAAAAATGAGATAAAAGGAATTATTAAAATACAATTGCAAGAGTTACAACATTTGGTAACAGCCAATGGTATTGATTTACAGTTTTCAAATTATGCACTTGATTATTTAGCTGAAAATGGATACGATCCTCAATTTGGTGCTAGGCCATTAAAAAGATTGATACAAAAGCAAATAATTAATGAGTTAAGTAAAAAGATTTTGGGTGGTAGTATTCAAAAAGATATTCCTGTAATGGTAGATGTTTTTGATGGGGTAGTGGTTTTCAGAAATGAAGCTACCCACAATTAAAATGTTTGCTAAGTATTATGATTAAAATTTTTGATAAATTATTTAATGAACATTAAATACTGATTTTTAATTAGTTAAATATTGCTTTAACATACATTTATCATTAATTTTTAGGTTTAAAGCTAAATAATAGTACATTTGCACAAAAATTAGATAAAATTTATTTGGTTTATTAGTTTTAACCCCTTATAAACCTCCACAAAATTTGTTGTTTTTTAAAGAAATAACAACAATAAAATAAGCTTAATATGGCATTTAAAAAAGAAGTAGTAGAGATTATAGAACCTAAAGATATTTTTGTTGGAAACCCAAAAGCTGAAATAACATTAGAAGAATTTGGAGAATATGAAAGTGAAATTTGTGCAAAAGCTAACGAAATAGTAAAAAGAGTTTTGGTTGAATATGATGGTATTGTAAGATTTAATTTTAGACATTTTCCTTTAACTAACATACATCAACGTAGTTTAAAAGCTGGTGAAGCTGCAGTTGCTACTGGGCAAGATGGTAAGTTTTGGGAAATGCATAATATTTTATTTGCAAACAGAAAAAATTTGGGAACCACTAGCTTAAAATTGTATAGTAAAGAAGCTGGTGTTCAAAATAAAAGATTTTTAGATGATTTAGTAAATGCAACATACGGTTGGCAGGTACAAGGAGATTTAAGAGAAGGTATTAACAGAGGTTTGAAGGATAAAGATATTCCAGCTTTTTTTGTGAACGGTGAGCGTATGCTAAAAGTTACTTACGAAGATATAAAGAAGGGTATTGATGATGCTATAAAAAACTTAAAGAAAAAACCTGCAAAAGTTGCTAAAGTAGTGCCGGTTGTTGAAGAAGAAGTGGAAGAAGTAGTTGTAGAAGCGGTAAAAAAAGCTGCAAAACCAGCTGAGGTAACTGCTAAAAAAACTAAAGTAGTATTATCTAAGCCAGCAAAGCCAGAATTGAAAGTTGCAGCTGCTAAACCTACAGTAAAAGCTGTAACAAAACCTGTTAAGGCTGCAGTAAAAGCAAAAAAATAATTAAATCATAGAAACATAAAAACCACCATTTGGTGGTTTTTTTTTGCCATTTAATTAAATAAATATTTGATATTTATTTTTTAATTAAAGCAAGTAATAAAAATTAAATTTCACTAGAGTTTACTAAAAGCGTCTGCAAGTGCTATGATAAGTTTTAAAAGTGTACTAAAAAAATTCGATAGAAAAGGTGAAAAAACTGGTTGGACTTATATTGAAATATCACAAACTTTAGCTGAAAAACTACTTCCCAATTGCAAAAAATCATTTAGGGTAAAGGGTAATATTGATGGTGTTGAAATAAATAAAATAGCATTAGTGCCAATGGGTGAAGGCAATTTTATTATGGCAGTAAACAGTACGTTGCGTAAAGCAATAAAAAAAATACATGGTAAAACGGTAGTAGTAAGTTTACAGCACGACGATATCAAAATTGAGATAAATGAAGAATTATTAGCCTGTTTAGCAGATGACCCAGAAAGTATGAAGTATTTTAATAGTTTACCAGCATCTCATCAAAATTGGTTTAGCAATTGGGTTACAGCCGCTAAAACAAATAGTACAATGGTAAAAAGAATAGCCACAACAATTGAAGCTTGTTCACAAAAAATGGATTATCCAACAATGATGAAAGAGTATAAAAAATTCCATTAATTATTCACTTACTTCTACCATGTATTGCAAAATATCTTTACCATCTGCAACTATTCGTAATGGAAAAGAATCTGCTTTTTTAAACAAATAACTGAACGTAATTGTGCCATTGTTGTTATCAAAATTCATGGCTTCTGGTTTTGGGAGTTTCTTTTCATCTCCCATATAAAATGAAATATTTTTAATAGGTACTTCATTATTTACTGTAAAACTGAAGCTTACTGGTTTTTTTAAAGTAGTTTTTATTAAGCCAGTAAGAGGGGTAGGGCTTTTCATTTCAAGCCCAAAAGCTTCATTGCTTATTACCGGTAATGCATAATAATCTTTCAATGATTTTACACCGCCGCCTAACTGCCAAGCCATATTATCTGGAAAAAAAGTAAGATTAAAAAGTTTTCGATCAGCAAAAAAATATTCACTGGTAAACTGAGGAGTAAAAGTTGTCATCTTCTTATCTAAAAATCCACTAGCCCTACATACATCTACAAAGTACCAACTTTCAGGGCTTTGGCCCAGCTGAACTACATTCCAAGAATAATTTTTTTCGTCTTCTTTCTCATTAATTTCAGTTGGATAATTTTTTACGAAGCCATCAACACTTAAGCATCTAATTTTTACATTACTACACATTTCTTGATATAGTAAACTAAAACCCAATGGGTTAGCTTTTCTCAAAGCAATTACATTTTCAGGCAAGGTATTTTTGGTATCATTTTGTTTTACTGCCTTAGCATCTATAGCTATGTTTTTGGCTATCCAAAAGTAAATTGCTCTTGCCTTTTCTTCATTATTTGTAAATTTTTCAGTTATTGTATCGGCAATAATAGCCACATTAAAATTATTTAATGCACCTAATTTACTCACAATATCATCTACATTTTTATATTTATTAACCTTTGTTTGAGCTATTATTGAGGCCACACAAAAAGTTAGAGCAAAACAGAAAAGTAATTTTTTCATTAATAATTTATTTGTAATTATCGTACTCTAAATTACACATACAATAGTTAAGGATATTAAAAAGTGTATAGTTTGCTACTTATTCTTTTGTGGCCAAGAAATTATAATCTTCCATAAGTTTTTCTAAAAAATCAATGCTTGAAAGTTTTGAATCAATATTTAAAACTTCCTTAATCTTATATTCTACACGTATACAAATATCATGATTGTGGCTTTTTTTTGCTTGAGTTAATACTGTTTTAATGGTATTAATATCATTATCAGATAAACGCATTACTTGAGGAAATGTGGCAACATAGTTTTGCATGTTTACGTTCATAAATATAGTATCCTGTACATTTAAGGCTGTTTTGGTATCTACAATAGCAGTGCCTGCTGCAATATCGCCAAGTCGTTGATTTTTTTTAGTAACCAAAATTATAATTACAACCGCAATGCCAAAAAAGCCGGTGTAAATTGCATATACAAATATTGAAATAACGCTAGAGGCTATGTAGCCAAACAAAAAAGGCCATTCAAAAAACTTTGTTATCCATCTTAATAAAAACTGCCCAAAAGTTGGCTCACCACCATCCAAACTAATAACCCTAATTCTCATCAACTTTTTACCTAACGTTTGTCCATTCAATAATAACTCTGTTAGCAAACTATATAAAAACATGGGTAGTGAAATTATTAAAATATCAAAACCAACATACTTCCCATCGGGCATATTTAATGTATTGTACAATAAATATTTTACGGCATATAAATAAATTAAGAGTATAGCAAAATCTACCAAATATGCAAATAACCGCTTATGAAAAGCGGCAATTTCAAATTCTAATCCTACATTAAAAGCTGTATTAATTTGTACAGTTGGCATAAATATTTTTAAGTATCAAATGGTGAATTTTCCTAATTTTTTTGTGCAATTATAACAATATGGTTCTCCATTATTTTAAGTTTTAATTGATACTCAATTTTAAATTCGTTTACTATGTTATAATTATTGTTAGTTAAATAAGCTTTAATTTCTTT
>JANMAV010000029.1:0-2657 GCA_031360055.1 Ferruginibacter sp. | reverse complement strand
GTGAAGTGTTGATAAGTTTTTTAAATCCCCCTTGGGATTTAATTTAAAAAACTTATCAATGCTTCTCCCGTAATTTGATACTTTGACCTATTTTTAAACAAAAAAAAGAGTCAACCTATTTCAGGACAAGACATCAACCTTATGATATACTAATTTGCTTAAATAATTCCGATTTACTATCTTTGAGTAACCAAAAATACTTTTATGGCTTACTTAATAGATTTAACAGCAAAGGAAATTGTTGAATTAAAAAGATTACGACGAGTTGAAAAAGATGGAAAAATATTACGTCGATATCAATGCATTTGGTTTGCTCACGAAAAATTCCCGAAAAAAGAAATAGCTTCAATGCTTTCCGTTAATATCGATACAGTTACCGATTGGATAAAATTATTTAATAAAAATGGTTTTGACAGCTTATCAAAACTTCATTATGAAGGACGCCGCCCTTCCAGTTTGGACTGCGTTAAAGTAGAACTTCTCAAGTATATAAAAGAACAATCGGTAAGTCAGTTATCTGAATTACAACAATTTTTATCTGACCAATATTCTATTAAAATTGAACATAGCTGGCTAAGCCGTTATTGTAAAAAAAACTCTATTGCTCTTATAAGAAAACAAGATTAATACCAGGTAAAGCTCCTTCGGTAGCGGTGCAAAAAACTTTTATATCTATGATGGAAGAACTCTACAAATGCGCAACCATTGATTGTTCTCAAGTTTTACTCTATTTGGATCCGATGCATCAAGTACACAATAATGAAAATGACTATGCTTGGCAACCGAAGGGACTTGAAGGTACAAAACAAGTGCTTGCTAATACTGGAAGAAGAAGACTCAATATAATTGGAGCAATTAATCCTGTAAATCTTCAACCAACTGTTTTACTAACAGAAGATAACTGCTGCGCAGAAGTAATAGAAGCTTTTTTGGAAGAAGTTAAAATACAATACTGTGAAGCAAAAACAATTTGTATAATTTTAGATAATGCAAAATACCAACGCAGTTATATAGTACAAGAAAAAGCAAAGTTTTTGAACATTGATTTAGTTTATTTACCACCATATAGTCCTAACCTGAATCTAATAGAAAGGTTATGGCGCTATTTTAAAAAGAAAGTTATGAAGAATCAATATTATGATGATTACACAAAGTTTGAAAATGCGGTTGAAGCATTTTTCAAAACATTTAGTGATAGAATAGAAGATATGAAAACTTTATTAAATTTTAAATTCGGAATTATTAAAGCAAGTTAGTATAATAAAATATTTTATTGGGATAAGGAGTTACATTTCAAAATTTTCAACCAACAACAAGAGTCATTTATCAATGCCCTCAACCTGAAAAACATTTACAATAAAAATGTACCTTTGCAAACTAAAATATTATTATGCAAGAAGTATATATTGTTGCTGCTGTACGTACAGCAATTGGAAGTTTTGGAGGTTCATTAAAAGATGTATCAGCCACACAATTAGGTGCTGCAGCCATACAAGGAGTTTTACAAAAAAGTGGTGTAGACGCTGCTCAGGTGCAGGATGTTATAATGGGTAGTGTTATACAAGCCAACTTAGGCCAGGCACCAGCTAGGCAGGCAGCAAAATTTGCTGGCTTACCAAATGAAGTTAATTGTACAACTGTAAATAAAGTATGTGCCAGCGGTATGAAAGCTATTGCTCAAGCTGCTCAAAGTATAATGCTTGGCGATGCTGATGTAGTAATAGCAGGTGGTATGGAGAGTATGAGTAATGTGCCTTTTTATACTGAAAATTTACGATGGGGAAACAAATACGGTAACGTACAATTAATTGATGGCTTAGCAAAAGATGGTTTAACTGATGTGTACGATGGAAAAGCCATGGGTAACGCTGCAGATATGTGTGCAAGTAGTTGTGGGGTAACAAGAGAGGAACAAGATGCATTTGCTACGGAAAGTTATACCCGTGCACAAGCAGCAGCAAATGCCGGAAAATTTGAAAATGAAATTGTACCAGTAACCATACCACAACGCAAAGGCGACCCTATTATAGTAACAAAAGATGAAGAGCCCTTTAATGTAAAGTTCGATAAAATTGCCAGTTTAAAAGGAGCTTTTAATAAAGAAGGAACAGTAACTGCAGCCAATGCAAGTACAATGAATGATGGTGCAGCGGCAATTTTATTAATGAGCAAACAAAAATTAGATGAATTGGGCTTAACAGCAATTGGTAAAATCATTAGCTATGCTGATGCTGAGCAAGCACCTGAATGGTTTACCACATCTCCAGCTATAGCGGTACCAAAGGCAGTTGCAAAAGCTGGCTTAACCATGAAAGACATTGCCTTTTGGGAACTTAACGAAGCATTTAGTGTAGTAGGTATTGAAAACAGCAAACGCATGAACTTAGACCCAAGGACAGTTAATGTAAATGGTGGTGCAGTAGCTATAGGCCATCCATTAGGGGCCAGTGGTGCACGTATTATTGTGACTTTATTAAACGTACTTAAACAAAATAATGCAAAGTATGGTGCAGCCGGTATTTGCAACGGTGGTGGCGGTGCTAGCGCTATGGTAATTGAAAATTTATAGATTATAAACAGAGCTGTTTCCTAATAAGTGTACAACGGCAAATTTGCTATTATAAAAACGATACAATAAATTTGCTGTAATAATAAAT
>JANMAV010000025.1:0-9155 GCA_031360055.1 Ferruginibacter sp. | reverse complement strand
AAAAATAAAATTGAACCAAAACCAATTGCTCCTACAAATAATATTGACCCTCACAATAGGACTTTAATAGGTATTCCATTGGACACATTAAGGAAAATTATTGCAGGTACTTGGTTACAAAAATCTAGGAAATTATGTGGCGTAGCAGGATGTTTCATTACAAATTATGCACCCGGACAAGAAGATACCTATTATTTTTTAACAGATGATACTGTCAAAAGAGTTAAACCAAATGGATCAGTAAATCTTTATGATAAAGCAACAATTTTTGTATCAAGTTATGATAGCAGTTGGTCTTATACACTTGGAGGAGGTGCAGTAGGTTTGAGTTTCTATAGAATTGCAAATGATACATTAATTATGAATCCTGCAGGAGACGGAAGTGAAAGCAAACTCGTAAAAAAACCATAGTACAAATTCCTTTTCAAAACCGGGTTGCTTTCAATAAAATATTTTAATAAACCTAAATTGTGATAATGAATAAAATTATAAAAACAATTTTCTTAATTGCTATTATACTGCTTGCTAAAACAGGTGCAAAAGCACAAATAAATTTTAAAGAAAAACAAATAATAAAAGATAATTATTTTGCGATATTAAATGACAACAAATCGACAACAGTAACAAGTAGAAATGAAAACTTAGTTTTAAATGTTATTACAAAATATAACAAGAATTTTATTTTTAAATTAACTTCTAACTATAGCGATGATTTAGGTTTTGATCATAAAAAGTACTGTTTATTTTATAATGGTATTGAAGTTATAGGTATGGATTTTGTATTGCATGAAAAAGCCAATCAAATAAAGTACCTAAACGGAACATTTGAGGATATAGTAAATCCAAATTTGGTAGCTAGCCTAAGTGAACATAATGCTACACAATCTGCAAAATTATTTTTTAAGAGTAAAAATAATTTAATTAATAACAATAAAATTATTATTGAAGATGTTGGAATTTGTCTTACCAAAAAAGTACTAAACATAAATTCAACTTATTGTCTTGTTTATAGATTCAACGTAAAATCCAATTTCACTGATGGAATCAAAATTTAGGTGAATGCTAAAAATGGCAATATTGAAAGCTACCAAAATTTATCATGCTCTTTAAACGAACCAGGCATAGCATATAAACATTTCAGTAGTTCTCAAAACTTTATTACTGATTTATTTAATGGACAATATCGCTTACGTGAAAATAGAAATGGAGTAAATTTTAAAACTTTAAATGCTACAGGTTTCTTTGATGAAATACAAGTTATAAATAATGCTACCGATTTTAATGATAATGATAATAATTGGACTACACAAGAAACAGGCTCTTTTGATGTAGCTACAGATGCTCATTGGGGAATGGAAAAAACATACGATTATTGGTTAACTAAACATAACCGAAATAGCGTAAACAATGCAGGTTTAGCCATAAATAGTTATGTAAATTTTGATGAATATACTGATAATGCATACTGGAGTTATGCTTATAATTGTATATTTTATACTGCAGGCCTCAATTATTTTTCATCATTGACATGCTTAGATGTCGTAGCGCATGAATATGGACATGGAGTTTGTTCATACACATCTAATTTGGCATTAACTACCGGAAGTGAATCGCAAGCCCTCAACGAAGGATTTAGTGATATTTGGGGAGCTTGTGTAGAAGCTTATGCAGCTCCAAATAAACAAAAATGGCTCATAGCTGAAGATGCAACAATAGTATCTCCATTTTATTTGAGAAGTATGAGTAATCCTCCAAGCGGTTTATTTAATCCATCTTCTGACACTTATGGTGATGCAAATTGGAACTCCCAACCTGATGGACATTATCGTTGCGGAGTTTTAGATAAGTGGTTTTATTTATTATCTGAAGGAGGAAACGGAACAAACGGCATTGGAAATACATACAATGTATTTGGCATTACATTGGCAAAGTCAGAAAGAATTGCATATAGAACAGAGCAGTTATTACAATCGAACGCCAATTATGCAATGGCACGTATATTAAGTATACAAGCAGTTATAGAATTATTTGGAAATAATTCTTGTGAATTAAAAGCTGTAACAGATGCTTGGTATGCAGTAGGTGTTGGGGCTGCTTATGCTGGAACTATACCATTTACTAGCCCTTTTTCAATATCTGGTAAGTATGAAAATAATGGAAACAACGGATCTGTCATATACTCTGTAGACCCTAATTTTGCACTTGCCTATAAATGGACTGTAAATGGCACAATACAATCATCAAATTCAAATCCTTGCATTTTTACCACACCTGCGTACAATTGTTTAGGTACACCGTATGTTGATTTAATTGAATATCCTTTAAAAGTAAGTTTTTGTGGTCAAGAATATAATTGTAGACCTATTGTAGAAGTCTGTGGTTCATTTAATAATATAATGGTTAATGAAAAACAATGTAGTTACAATACACCATCAAATAATCCTGAATTTTTAACTGCAAAATCATCTGTTGAAATAATTAAAATATCTCCAAATCCAAACATAGGTGATTTTTTTATTGAAATAAGTGACACAAAAAAGACCACTTCAATAAAAGAGATAAGAGTAAAAAATAGAATAGGGCAGTTAGTATTTGCCCAAAAGTTTAAGGAAAATAGTAAACGTCAAAAAGTTTTCATACTTAACAAAGAATCTAATATATATTTTGTAGATATATTTAATGGAGAAGTTTGGACTAGGCAAATTGTTTTAATTAAATAAATATTAGTGCAAGCAGTAAGAATTTTGCTGCTTGTACAAATTTTATGAAAGCATTTGGGCTGCTTGGAATATTGGGTTTGCCAAAAGTTGGGCCTTTTGTTTGTACAATCAGCGGCATTGCATATCCCAGCTTTAGTTCGGGCTTGACAAGCAACATTGGGCATTATTTCTTACCATCATTTTTATAACTTTACCCAGCAGCGGTTCCGGGCAGGACTAGCATCTATTCCAGCCCTGAAAGCAAGCCCAGCACGTTGGTGGCAATTTTTTCTGAAACATACTAAAGTTTGGAAAGTTGAAACATTTGTAATTACTTTGTATCTACAAATTTTATAAGACTATGGACATATCTGTAATTTCAATTGGCAATTCAAAAGGCATACGATTGACAAAGACCGTGTTGGAAAAATATAACATCACAGATACTTTAGAGTTAATTCTTGAGAAAGGTTATATGATTCTAAAGCCTAAACAAGAACCACGAAGAGGTTGGGAGAAATCGTTTAAGCAAATGCACGAAAATGGAGATGACAAGTTAGTTATGTCTGACATTTTTGATGATGAAAACTTTGACGAATGGAACTAAATCAATATGAAATTGTTTTGGTTAATCTTGACCCGACAATTGGAAGTGAAATGAAAAAGACAAGACCTGCGGTGATAATTTCACCAAATGAAATGAATAAATACTTGAATACAGTTGTGATTGCACCAATGACAAGTAGTACGAAAAGCTATCCAACAAGAGTTGAAGTTAATCACAATAAAACAAAAGGCTTGATTGTTTTAGATCAAATTAGAACTATTGACAGACAAAGGATAACTAAAAAATTAGGTAGTTTGACCCCAAAAGAAATTGAAAAAGTAAAAAGTGTTTTGAAAGAAACTTTTGTTGACTAAGTAAAACTGCCACCAACATTAGGTTTGGCATTATTGGGGCTTTACGAATATTGCCTCATCATTTGTTCTTTTTTGTACTTCAGTTCGGGCTTGGCGTTATAAATTTGACTTATGAATAAAACATCAGCAATATTCCAATCATTGGGCTTCGGTTATGGGCAGACGGAATTCTAAATCCCCAATAACACCAAGCCTTTTTCTTTGTAAGTGACTTTCACAATTATCGTTACAGTTTGTAAAATTTATAGTAAAAAATGAACTTAATACTTTTCAGAAAAATAATAATCATTTCAAGTTTGACAGAGACTGAACTTATAAGCAGACTTTCAAAAATAGTAGATTTAAAGAAAAAGACTTTTAGTTTCAGTAACCCAGACCCAGCCAAACAATATGTTGGCAAAATTGAAAGCAGACAATTTAAAATTCACAGAATAATAAAAGGAAGAAATTCATTCATACCAATTATACAAGGAAATATTATTAACAACCTCTCGACAAGGAGTATAGAGCTTAAAATGAGACTTCATTTTATAGTTATACTGTTTTTACTTTGGGTTTCTGGATTAATTATATTTTATTTGATAAAGCAAAACGTTTACACAGGACTTTTATTCATTGGGCTTTTATTTGGGATGACAACTTTTTTCTTTAATCAGGAATGCAACAAATCAACAAAAGACTTAGAGAATATTTTTATTGATTGACCTGAAAGAAAAAGCGAACACACAACATGGTGTTTTGCAAGATTGGGGCTTGACGTTGTAATTTTCATCATTAGCAACATGGCAGCAGTTGTTCTGGCAAGACAAACATCGGAGGACTTTTAGTTGTTAACTTTTACTTTTATATCTTTAATCTGCAGCGGTTCCGGGGTCTAAGTGCAATGAATTTCTGCCCGTTGACAAGAAATGAGTGAAAAAAAAGTAACTTTAAAATCAAATTAAAATGTTTGAGAAAATTTTACAACTACCTACACCTTGGCAAATATTGATTGACCCAGCTTCAATTATTGTCATTTCTATTTTTTTTATTTTGGTAATTGCCGAGGCAATTGTACCAGCAAGGATATTGCCACAAATCAAATATTGGCGTATGAAAGGGATAATAGCATTTTTTATTTATTTCTTTGTTTCGTCTTACCTGCCATTAATTTGGAATAACTACTTATCAGATTACAAAATTTTTGATCTTATTTTTCTTGGGGATTATTGGGGTGGTTTAACTGCATTATTTTTTTATGAACTAGGAGTGTATGTTTGGCATAGGTCCATGCATAAAAGTCATTTGCTTTGGCGTATTTTTCATCAAATGCACCACAGTGCAGAAAGAGTGGATACTTATGGTGCTTTCTATTTTAGCCTTATGGATATGATTGGCTTTACTCTGTTAACAAGTCTTACAATGGTATGGGTTGGTGGCTTTACTGTTCATGCAACTATTTATGCCATATACGGTGCCACCTTTCTTGCCATTATTCAACATACAAATATTAAAACACCACAATGGACAGGATATATTTTTCAACGTCCAGAAGCACACTCTTTACATCATGCAAAAGGAGTTCATGCTTTTAATTATTCAGACCTGCCTTTATTTGACATTATATTTGGAACATTTCGTAATCCCAATGAATTTTCTCAAGAAACCGGTTTTTATAATGGAGCTTCGTCTAAAATTGGAAAAATGCTACTTTTTAAAGACATTAATAATGAACAAACTCAAGAGGGATAGATGTGCAAAAATGCCAATATCATTAAGTTGTATGCTAAATAACTAAAATTTGATTAATTACACTTCAAAAAATTTGTTTCAATTTAACAACATTTAAAATTTATATCATTGACCCTTGCTGAACTTATACATGATAAAACAAAAAAAGCAAAAGAGAAAGTTGAAATAATTAGCAAATGGCTGTTAGACGGTACGTTGCAATTAGAAGAATTAATTGTATTTGCAGAGCAAGCAAATGACTCTCATAAAGGTACTTGTATTGAAGCTGTAGAGTTTGCCACACGGAAAAACCCAACTATTGTAGATGAAAACTTTTTAGAGTTTGTAACAACAACTTTAACAGATACTGCACCAAGAGTAAAATGGGAAAGTGCCAAAGTAGTTGGCAACATTGCAAAACTTTTTCCAACAAAACTCACTAAACCAATTTGCAATTTGTTGATAAACGCCAAACATAAAGGAACAGTAGTTCGCTGGTCTGCAGCATTTGCCCTTACAGAAATACTAAAATTAAACACCAAGCACAATACAAAGTTATTACCAACTCTTAATAAAATTTGTGAAAACGAACATGCAAATGGGGTAAAGAAAAAGTATCTTGAAGCAATAGATAAATTAATACAATAATTTTAAAAAGAATGGACTGTATTTAAAATTTGATATATTTTTTGTAAAAAAATACTAAAATAATAATACCCAAATACAATGAAAATTTAAATACCAAAAATTTTACAAACTACATAACAAAATAGAAATTATTAAAAAATTATATGAACTACCTTAAATTTTCATTTATACATATTACCGAAAATATTCAAGATGAATTAGTTGCTAAACTTAATACAATTGGTTTTGATGGCTTTGAACAAACTGAAAATAGCTTAGATGCCTATGTTCCTGAACTTGAATATGATTATCAATTATTTGAATCAACTATTGATGTAAATCAATTTAATTGCTCAAAATCAATTATAAAGAAACAAAATTGGAATGCATTATGGGAATCAGATTTTGTTCCAGTAAGTACATACAATCCGAAAAATAATACCCCTTTTGCCTACATTAGAGCAAACTTTCATGAACCAAACAGCAGTTTTTTATTTGATGTTGTAGTAACACCAAAAATGAGTTTTGGCACTGGCCATCACCCAACAACTTGCCTTATGGTAGAGGCTATGAGTGAAATTAATTTTGCTGGAAAAATGGTAATTGATTTTGGAACAGGTACTGGAGTACTTGCTATTTTAGCTGAAATGCTGCAAGCAAAATCTGTATTGGGTATAGATTATGATGAATGGAGTATAATAAATGCACAAGAAAATGCTACCGTTAATAACTGTACAGTATGCCATTTTTTACAAGCTGATACCATACTGCCAAACCAACAGGCAGATATTTTACTTGCCAACATAAATTTAAACGTAATAGCTGCAAATATTGTGGCTATTAAAAATGCTTGTCACAAAACAACTACTTTACTGTTTAGTGGTATTATGCTGCACGATGAACAAAACTTAACCAAATTGTTGCAGAACCACAATTTTAACATAGAAACCATTAATAAAAAAAATGACTGGGTTGCTATAATGTGCAAAAATAACAACTCGTAAACAACTGTGTTTGTAATAAAAAAGGGATATTATTTGTATATTTGACATTGATTTGAACTGATTAGCAAACACATAGTTAGGAAACTTAACACTACAGCTTTTAATATGAAGGAAGTATTATTAATAATTATAGCTTATTTAATTGGATCTATACCTACAGCACTAATAATAAGTAAAAAATTTTTTGGTGTTGATATTAGAGATTACGGCAGTGGTAACATGGGTGCTACCAACACTTTTAGAGTTTTGGGAAGCAAATTTGGAACCGTGGTAATGGTTTGCGATATTTTAAAAGGCCTTTTTGCTGTTGGATTATATAATTTTTTACCATTTTATGTACAACATGGCAATGGTTTAGAAAGAACTAATTTAATGATTGGTCTTGGCCTGGCCGCTGTTATAGGTCATGTGTTTCCAATTTGGGCAAATTTTAAAGGTGGTAAAGGCGTTGCTACTCTTTTTGGAATGATATTAGCCATACAACCTGTTGTAGCCATTAGTTGTGTAAGTGTTTTTATATTGGTACTATACCTTACCAGGTTTGTTTCGTTAAGCTCAATATTAGCTGGGTTAATGTTGCCAATCTCCGTATTATGGATTTGGAATGAACATGAAATTTTATACCGAGTTTTTGCATTGTTAGTAGCTGTTTTAGTAATATTTACCCATCAAAAAAATATTAGTCGTTTATTAAAAGGTATTGAAAGTAGAATACCAATTTTAAAGTTTAGAGATAGACGAAAAAACAAGCTTAAATAAAATTATCATGCTATTATCTTAGTTTGGTACAAGTATTGTTTAGTAATTACAAATAAAATTACAACAATGAAAAAAATATTACTATTATTTGCAACAGCTGCAATTTTTACTGCTTGTAGCACTAATGCTGTTACTGGTCGTAAGCAACTAAGTTTAATATCAGAAGAACAATTGCAAGCAGATGCCACTACACAATATCAAAGTTTTTTATCAGAAAATAAAGTTGTAAGTAGCTCAACCAGTAGAGATGCTGAGATGGTAAAAAGAGTTGGATCAAGGATTGCTAATGCCATTACATCATATTATAATGGGCAGGGTAAAGGAGATGTATTAAATGGTTATAAGTGGGAATTTAACTTAGTAGATAGCAAAGATGTGAATGCTTGGTGTATGCCTGGTGGTAAAGTGGTTGTATATTCTGGTTTGTTACCAGTAACTCAAAACGAAGCTGCTCTAGCAATTGTATTAGGCCATGAAATTACCCATGCTGTTGCTCAGCATAGCAACGAAGCTATAAGCAAACAATATTTATTGCAAGGAGTTGGAGGGGTAGTAGGTGCAAGTATAGGTAACGAACAAAAAGCTGCCATATTTAATAACGTTTATGGTTTAGGAAGTGGAGTATATGGTTTAAGAAACTCACGTAACAACGAATATGAGGCAGATCATTTTGGGTTATTATTCTCTGCTATGGCAGGTTACAATCCAAACGAAGCAATAAATTTTTGGAATCGTATGGCATCAGCAAAGGGAGAAGGTGGAGCACCACCAGAGTTTTTATCAACTCACCCCTCAGATGCTAATCGTATTAGCAGATTGAAGGGTTATATGCCAGAAGCACTAAGTTATTATAAGCCTGTAAAAAAGTAATTGCATAGCAATGTATTTTAAAAAAGGATGAATTTGTTAGTCAATAACAAATTCATCCTTTTTTTACATATAAATATCTTCAATTAAAAAATAAGCTATTTCAGTTTTTGGCAACATAGTAATAGCCAATACATCAAACTGTATTCTTTTATGCTGAGGGTAAATATGCAAATATTCATCAGCAGCAAAAAGCATATTTTTTATCTTTTTCTCATTTACTTTTTCTTCGGGGTTACCATATTTCATTGAAGTTGCTGTTTTTACTTCAATAAAGTGCAGCATATTGTGTTTAATAGCAATGATATCTATTTCTACATTTTTAAATCTCCAATTTTGTTCAATAATTTGGTAGTCATGTAAAATGAGCCAATTTGCAGCTAAATCTTCCCCAATTTTCCCAGTTGTGTTGTGAGCTGCCATTGTAGTTATTTACTAAAATTTAATTTCTGATTGTACTGCTTTCACAAAGGTACACCACATCATCTATTAGGTTTTTACCATCAGCTACGGCGGTGGCCAATTCATCGCATCTATTATTATATGGGTTATCAGCATGACCTTTTAC
>JANMAV010000014.1:0-5609 GCA_031360055.1 Ferruginibacter sp. | reverse complement strand
GGAACATGTATAATACGTATCAATACCAACCGATGCAACACTATTAGCATTTTCAATATTAATAAAACCATCATTTTGTACTAACCCATCTTGCAAATACACACCTGTAATACTACCAATTACTAAAAAAGTGTTGTTATGTTTTATGGGTACAATTTCTACTAATTCCATAGCATATTGTATGTTGCTTTCGGCTACAAAAGGTGCAGCAAAATTACCAATATACTTCTCTGTAAAACCAACTTCATAGAATTCATTCACATTGGCTGGGTATTTTGCACTAGTTTGATGAGCCTTTGCAACAATGTTTTTGTTTATATGATTTATGCTGTATTGCTTTGTAGCTTCAATATTTGCAATGGTATGTGGTGCTGCCAGTAATGGCCTATTAATAAACCCAATTAGAGCTGGGTCAGCACCGAGGTGTACTATATTACTAAAAATAGCCAAATTTGGTTGTCCATTTTTATTTATAGTGCCTATTAAATTTGCACTTTTAAAGCCTGATAAACTGTTTATAAAATTGGCTCTATAAAATCTATCCCAACTATTAATCATCTCTATATTAAACTGCTGCATAAGTTACTTTGCTACAAACATTTTAACCTTTTTGTTCTTAATTTTTTCATCTTTTACTAGCTCAACTACATTACCAATTTTTGATTTTCTTATGGCAGCAAAAGATGTAAAATCTTTTACTTCTATTAATCCAATTTCATCTTTTTTTAGCATAGCTTTCTGGGATAAAAAACCCACAATATCCATTTTATTGATTTTGTTTTTTTTGCCTGCATCTATAAATAATGTGCTCCATTTCGGTTTTTCTGGTATTTCTAAACTTTCGGGCAACTCAAATTCAGTTGCGTTTGCGGTTATATAGGTTGGCAACCTTTCTTCATCACTCCAAATAACGTACACATTTCCTGTTGTATTCATACGGGCTGTACGGCCATTTCTATGTGTAAATTCAGCTTCTACATGGGGTATATGATAGTGTATAATGTTTCTTATATTGGCTATATCTAAGCCACGGCTTGCCAAATCTGTGGTTACCAAAATGTTTGCTGTACTGTTTCTAAACTTAGTAAGTGCAACTTCTCTATCTAACTGCTCCATACCACCGTGGTAAAAAACATTTATTATTCCTTGATCAGCCAAAAACTGGCTTGTACGTTCTACAGAGTCTCTATGATTACAAAAAACAATGGTACTAGTATTATTGCAATAACAAATAAGCTGCAAAAGTGTATCAAGTTTATCCTTATCGAAACTTAAAACGGTATTAATACGTAAACTTTCGTTATCTGAAGCATCAGTTGGTAACGTATTTAGTATAAAGGGGTTTGGCATTTGAACAAATGCTGGTATTTCTACTGCATTTGTGGCAGATGTTAACATTCTTTTTTGAACAGTAGGTAAAGCATCCAGAATATATTTCATTTCTTCTAAAAACCCAAGCTCTAAAATTTTATCAAACTCATCAAGCACCAAAAATTGTATATGTTTAGTACTAAAATTATTTCTTCGTAAGTGATCAGCCATTCTACCTGCTGTACCAATAATTATTGCTGGTGGCTGTACTAAATTATTTTCTTCAATTTCTCGTTTATGCCCACCATAGCAAGTGGTAACTTTAAAACCAGTTTGCATTGTTTTTAAAACTGATTCAATTTGAATGGCTAATTCTCTGCTTGGTACCATTATTATGGCTTGCACTTGTTTAAGCTCAACATCTAAAGAATTTAAAACTGGAATTAAAAAGGCTAATGTTTTTCCAGATCCTGTGGCAGATAATAAAACAATTTCATCATTTGCTTCAATAGCTTTCATTGCAGATAACTGCATTTCGTTTAGCGATTGAATTTTTAACTTATCTAAATACTGTTGTAAGTTATTTTCAGTAATATTCATGCTGCAAAGATAGTTTATGTATATGGTGTTTACATATATAGTATAAAATGAGGTATTAAAACATCCTATAATTAATATTATGTTAAATAGAAAATTTACAAATTAAAACAACCCTACTAGCTCATTATATAAATATTCTTTTGATGGATCTTCATCAGTTTTAAAATTGGGCCCTATTGTATGGGCAACTAATGATTCGGAAGGAATTTGAAAACTTGCAATTTCTGCTATTTCCTTATCGGTTAAATTTGGCTCCAACCATTTTTCTGCCAATTGTTTTGGTAAAATTGTTGGCATCCGTTTTTTTACATTGTGTATTTCGGCCATTAATGTATTTGCTGCAGTGGTTACTATGGCAAATGTATATTGGTTTTCACCTGTAGTGTTTATCCAAGGCTGCCAAATACCTGCCAAGTAAAAAACCTCTTCGTTGGTAACAGATATAATATGTGGAAAAGTATGATTCTTTTTAGAACCTGCTGGAGTTAAATGCTTCCATTCAAAAAACCAAGAAATTGGTATTAAACACCTTCTATGTATGGCTGCATCTGCAAACATTTTACTGGTTAATATAGTTTCTGCTCTAGCATTCAACCAAGGTATACCCTTTTTTCTAGCTTCTACTAATTGGTCACTATTCTTTATAAATGATGGTATAAATTCCCAATGTGCTTTAACTAATTTAAAACTATCGTTATTTGGTATAACTATTTCCCAATCAGTATATTCAAAACCACTTTGTACAGGTTTTAAAGAAGCCAATTGACCGAGCTTCTTCTCTATTTTCTTTAATTGAACATACTGCGTTTTGCTTACTTTAATACCAATGTATGAACACATATATTTTTTTTATTAAATTTTGATATGGATGATATTTATTACTAGTTACCAATTGAATTGTAATAAAAATGGCTACCTAATTTGGTAGCCATTTTTGTGTTATTCTTTTATTTCTGTTTCTTCGTTGTTTCCATCATCATTTTTTGGCAAATGCTCATTTGTCGTTTCATCTGCTACATCTACTACTTGATCAGTGGCAGCATCATCTAATATTTCTATTTCTTCTTCTTGCTCATCTAGCTGAGTTATAGCTGCAATTTGATCTCCTTCATCTACTTTTATGAGTTTTACTCCTTGTGTAGCACGGCTTTGTTCAGTAATTTTATTTACTGCCATACGTATTGTTATACCACTAATACAAGTAATCATCAAATCTTGTGTTTCAGCTACATCTAATAAGCCTGCTAAACCGCCAGTTTTTTCAGTAACATTTATCGTTTTTACGCCTTTACCACCTCTATTAGTAATACGGTAATTGGCTTCACCAGTTTCTGGGTCATCTAAAAAAGTACGTTTACCATAGCCTTTCTCACTTACTACTAATACAGTTTTTGTTTTATCATCTTTACTTACACAAATCATACCCACCACTTCATCTACCTTCTCATCTACCTCAATACCATATACTCCAATACCACCACGGCCTGTAGCCCTTACTTTACTTTCAGGAAAACGGATGGCTCTACCACTTTTTACTGCCATCATTATTTCACAATTACCATCAGTAAGTTTAGCTTGTATTAATTGATCGCCATCATTGATATTTATAGCGTTTATACCATTTTGCCTTGGCCTACTAAAATCTTTTAATCTTGATTTGTTAATGATACCATTTTTTGTACAAAGCACTATGTAATGGTTTTTTACATATTCCTCATCATCAAAATTCTTTACATCTATTACTGCTCTTACCTTATCGTCAGGCGGTATTTGAATCATGTTTTGTAAAGCTCTACCCTTGCTAGTTTTATCTCCTTCGGGTATTTGATACACTTTTAACCAAAAGCACCTTCCTTTTTCAGTAAAAAACATTAATGTATGGTGGGTACTGGCTACAAATAGTTTTTCAATATAATCTTCTTGCCTTGTGCTACTACCTTTTGCACCACGGCCTCCACGGCGTTGCTGTCTATACTCATTTGCACTTGTACGCTTAATATAGCCTAGGTGAGATATGGTAACTACAACATCTTCTTCCTCAATAAAATCAAGCATATTCATTTCATCATCTGCATATACTATTTCGCTTTTACGGGCATCGCCAAATCTTGCTTTTACATCAAGTAATTCAGTTTTAATAATACCAAAACGCAACTCAGCACTGCCTAAGATTTCTAATAATCTACCAATTAGAGCCATAATTTCTGCATGTTCCTCTCTAATTTTATCAATTTCCATTCCTGTAAGGCGTTGCAAACGTAGCTCTAGCACTGCTTTTGCTTGTATTTCCGTCATGCCAAATTGAGCTATTAAACCTTCTTGAGCAATATTTGGTGTGGCACTTTCACGTATTAGTTTAATTACAGCGTCCAAGTTATCTAAAGCAATGATGTAACCTTCTAAAATATGTGCTCTTTCCCTTGCTTTGCGTAATTCAAACTCGGTACGCCTGGTTACAACTTCATGCCTAAATGCAACAAATTCTCTAATTAAATCCTTTACATTTAAAATTTTTGGTCTGCCGTTTACAAGTGCAACATTATTTATGCCGTATGAAGTTTGTAACTCTGAGTGTTTAAATAAAAGATTAATTACAACTTGTGCAACAACATCTTTTTTAAGTTCTACTACAATACGGGTGCCTTCTTTACTATTACTTTCGTTGTTTACATCACTAATACCTTCTACAATTTTTTCGCCTACTAGCTCACCAATTTTGGCAGTTAGTGCATCTCTGTTTACTTGATAAGGAACTTCAGTAATTATAATTTTTTCTCTACCACGGGCATCAGTTTCAATGTTTGTTTTACCTCTTAGCACTACCCTACCTCTACCAGTTAATAAGCCGGCTTTTACCCCTTCATAGCCATAAATAATACCGCCTGTTGGAAAATCAGGTGCTTTTACAATTTTTATTAAATCTTCAATATCTATTTCGTTATTATCTATATAAGCTATACAACCATCTATAACTTCACTTAGGTTGTGGGGCATCATATTAGTCGCCATACCTACGGCTATACCACTGGCACCATTTACCAACAATTGTGGAATTTTTGAAGGTAATACGGTTGGCTCTTTTAAGGAATCATCAAAATTTAGCTGAAAATCAACGGTATCTTTATCAATATCGTCCATCATGGCTTCGGTAAATTTTTCCATACGTACCTCGGTGTAACGCATGGCCGCTGGTTCATCACCATCTTGGCTACCAAAGTTACCTTGCCCATCTACCATTTTGTACCGCATGGCCCAGTCTTGAGCCATACGTACCATAGTATCGTAAATAGATGCATCGCCATGTGGGTGATATTTTCCCATTACCTCTCCTACTATACGGGCACTTTTTTTATAGGGTTTGTTGCTACTATTACTTAGCTCATTCATACCGTACAAAACCCTTCTATGTACTGGTTTTAAGCCATCTCTTACATCTGGTAAAGCTCTACCTACAATTACACTCATGGAGTAATCAATGTAAAAGGTTTTCATTTGCTCCTCAATTACTACAGGAATTATTTTGCCACGGTTATTGGCGTTGCCTGAGCTATTGTCTGGGTTAAGTTCTGAGCTGTTATCTTGGTTATTTTCCATATATTTTTATAGTGAGCGAAAGTACTAAAAACTAATGGATTTTGGCTATAAATTTGAACCTTAATTTTTAATGTTTTACTCAATTTTCTTATAGTATTGGGGAT
>JANMAV010000305.1:0-3759 GCA_031360055.1 Ferruginibacter sp. | reverse complement strand
TCATTTTTATTTATTTAAAAGTTTGTATAAATCTCTAAATGCTTGGTTTAGTTCATTTAAGTTTTTTTTTGATTCTCCTGTTTTATATCCAAAAATAAAATTGACACATTGGTATGGCTCGAGCTGGCCACCTTTAAATTCAGTTTCGCCACCATCTGCATATATTTCTTTATAAGCAGTGTAGTATGATTTGCATTCACCGCCTTCTTTCATCCGAAAAAATACATCATCAGGAAATTCTTTACTGTGTTGCATTAAATACATTCCCGACATTTTGTTAAGCTTAAAAATGCCGTGGAGTTTTTGTAGAGTTGTGTAGTATTGGAGCTTTCCATTTAATTCACTTCTACTTTCATGATCAAAATAGATGTGGAATTCATTTCCAATAATTTCAAATTTGTAATTTGTCCACTTTTTGTAAAGTCTAATTCCGTTTGTTCCATTAACCCATTCAAAATTTGGAGAATTTTTTCTTAGATTACTAAGTATCAATGATTTTAATTCATTTTCGGTTGGTATTTTTTTTACAATAGTATCACTGGATTTATTTGGGCTAATACTATGAATGTTATCAGTTTTATTGTTGAGTGATTTAGTAACATAACCTTTAGGTTTATCTCCTTTATTACCTCTAGGTTTGTTTGAGCCTTCACAACTACATTTTTCATCTACAGGAAGTTTTAGATTTTCTTTTTTAAAATTTGTTTTATAAACAAAAGGAAAAATATTCCATCTAGGCAATGGTAACGGCTCATTTGCCTCTACTAGCAAATACATTTTACAACTATGTATATTACCAGGCAACATTAAAGACTCAAAAGTAGGAGCCTTTTGAGATATTGCACCACTTATGTAAGGATGTGGTTGTAAATACGTAGCAGAAAAGCCATCTGGAAAACCAAACCTGGTTACTGCTTTTGATTGTGGAAAAGAATCTTTTATGTATTTGTAATTGTACTGTAAGTATCCATCTCCG
The DNA here is from genome assembly GCA_031360055.1 of Ferruginibacter sp. GTDB lineage: Bacteria > Bacteroidota > Bacteroidia > Chitinophagales > Chitinophagaceae > Ferruginibacter. The sequence goes on along the minus strand of JANMAV010000305.1, from coordinate 2,783 downwards.
CCTGTGCTTGTATAAAATTTTCTTACTTTTTTTAGCAAGTTGTCTTTATCCCATTCTATTGAAACTGACGGAGTGAAAATTGGTTTACCAGATAAGTTTTTAAAAAAAACATTAATTTCATATTGATCATAATAATTGTTACCCTCTACACTAATGGTGTTATATATTGATGATGTGTAGTACAATGAAAACCCATCTTTATCGTATAGCGTTTGTGAAAACAAAAAATTAGTAACAAATAAAAGAGTAATTGTAATAAATATTTTTTTTAAAAACTGTGTACTTAGTTTGCACATGTTGATGATACATTTATGTTTGATAATTTGAAAGCATATTTACTTTTAATTAAGTCAATATTTAATTCATCACTTGAGATAGTTATCCCGTCATACATTACTTTGCCACTTACTTTGCACGTATGTTCTACTTCATTATTTGGTTTATAAATAGTAATTAAACAATTATTTACTGCTCCGTTAATAATATTTATGCCATTTTTCAAACCAAAAAACAATATTGAAATTTTTTTATTTGTTAAGCAGATTTCGTCAGCATCTTTTTTAAATGATGTTTTGTAAGTTGTATTTTGAAACACAATAGAGCAATTGCTTGTTTGTACTGTAGAAATTGATTTGTCCGTATTTATTTTGTTATTTTCTTTAGAAACAATCAATATATCTGGATTACTATTGATGCATGAATCATTAGAAGGATGTTGAGCAAAAACAGTTTGATTAGTTATTATACAAATCAAAATAATTATATATTTCATGTTGAGTGTTTTGATATAAAAAATAAATTTTAATAGACTTTAAAAATGTAATTATTTGATATTCATTATTACATCAATAGTATTCAAATCAGTATAAAATTCTTGTTTCGGTTTTAGTTTTTATTGCTCCTAAGTTGTAAGTAATGCCTACATATGGGCTTGCTATCATTCTACTTGATAGCTTTAAATCAGATGAAGCATTAATTACTGATTTATGATAGACTTCAGTTGTATTATAAAGTGTAAGGCCTTTAGTTTTTGTAAACGACACCCCAGTATTAATAATAAAACGTTGTTCCTTACCAAGTAATAATGAACCTCCAACCAATAAATTGAGGTCTTTTGTATCTAAAGAATAAGAAAAACCAAGAGAAGGTCCAAAATTTGCATAATCAAAATGTCTCCAATAACCATGTAATAGAATTCCAATAGATAAATTATTACTTCCATTACTTAGTTCTTTTATTTTAAAAGTGCTATCGTTAGCAGTTGTTATACCATTTACATTGGTACTAGCATTTAATATATTGTAGCTATATATTTTACGGAATGTGTTAAACACACCAGTACTAAAATCTATTTTAAAACCCTTATGGTTATTAAAACTTATGGGTATTACATTCACTACTTTATTTTGGCTGTCTTTAATTTCAATAGTAATATTTGTATAATCCCTGTTTAAAACTTGTACACCAATTAAGTTTTTTACATTTTCTCTTACTAGAGTTTTATTTTGATTTATAAAATTTTGAAGACTATCTATTTGCTTACTGTAATTTTCTCTTATACTATCATTTTTAAATTTTCTATCATTTATATTTTCTTGAGCATATTTAAGTAAATACTCTTGTTGATACTTTAAATCAACAATTGCTTTTTTTAAAGATGCATTGTTTCCAATAATTTCAAGACTATCTATTTCCCCTTTTCTACTACTTTTTAATAAAGCATTTAAGTAATTTTTTACTTCACCTAATTCCATACTTTTTTGTAAATTATCAATATCAGTTTTGTAAGATTTGTTTGCTAAATCATCAATTTGATTATTTAATATGTTTTTTCTAAGGCTTTTATCATTGTTATCAGTATTTTTTTCCTTTATATCAATTTTTATAATTTTTGAGTTTATGCTATCTTTTATTTTTTCTTCAATTTTCTCAATTTTTTTTTGAATAGAATCACTTGTTTGAGCTGATGTTTTATCAGTTGATGGTGTAGTTGAAGGGGTTGAGTTTTCTTTAGGCTGTATTCCTGTATTAATAAAACTATTAAACAAACTGGCACTTTCCATTTTATCATTTTCAAACACCGTTACAGCATTTACGCTATAATTTTTAGGCAAGTTGATAAGAGATATTTGTAAAATTTCGCCAACATTCAAACGCTTTTCAAACCCTCTTTTATTGGTAGCCATGGTAATAATTCCTGATTGATAATCTATTTTTACAGGGTAACTGTATTTTAAATTTGATTGGGCATTACAAATGTTGGTAAGGCAAATTATAATTGCTATTAATGTTATCTTTTTTAGCATTTTAATAAAGTTTAATTATGTTTAATTTGATAGAACTAATGCATTAATGAAATAAAGGTTTAAAATGGACATTATCTTCCAACTATTACTGGCTTATTTAACAACTTACTTCCACTACAACTAACCAATAAAATACTAAGTACTATTATTAAATTAATATTCATTTTCATGTTGCTAATTTTATAACACAAATATGAAACTCATTAAGGCACTACACAACGGGTAAAAAACCCTTTTTTGTACCGTTTTAAAACGGTGTATGGTGGTTGTAAATACCGATATAAAACGGTGTGTAAAATTTATATAGTGTTGTAATATTGTGTACACATTAAAATATGTAAAATGAACAAACAAACTTTACTATCAGTTGTAGCAACTGTTATTGCAATTATTTTTGCTATTCTATATTTTTTAAAAGATGGGGGATATACTTCTGGATTGACTAAAGAAGAAATAGAAATAGTTAATAAAATAAAA
>JANMAV010000291.1:0-4932 GCA_031360055.1 Ferruginibacter sp. | reverse complement strand
GATGTATTGGTTACATTTAAACTTACATTATTTGGATTTTGCAAATAACTTAATGGCAAATTGTTTAGGGTTGCTCCATCATTTACCGTGTTAAAGGTTGAATTGTTATACAGTTCAGTATTAAAGATTTTATAACTAGTATTACGGGTATTGTTATCAGTGTTAGCAAAAGTTTTTGCCCTAAATGATAGGCTATTAGCAGGGCCACTTGTATATACATTTAGCCCAATAAGCTCTTGTGTAAAAGTTGTATTTGCAAAAATATCAGCACTTGTATATCCTTCTCCATTATCGTAGGCAGATGAATATACATCTTCAGTTAAATCTTTATTAAAACCTCTATTTAACTGCGATTTAAAATACAAATCAATTTTACGCATAAAATAAGGCTCAGGTGTAGCAGCCCCAGGATTATTATTTGTAATAGTTAGGTAGCGTAAATTAGCAGATGCAGTTGGATTTACTGTTAAAAAATAAACAGCGGTATCAGTTTCTAAACTATATCTATCTGCAAGTTGAAATTGAGGTTGTTGATATAAATCTTTATCAGGCTTGCCATCATTCATTTCGCCATAAAACTCAATAAAGTCAGCTGTGCCTAAAGCAGCACCGGTAACTGATGTGTGTAAACGAACCTGCTTACCATTACGCCAAAGCTGAAAAAAATCAGCATTGGTAGCAGTAAGGCCAACAGCAGCAATAGCGGTTTGTGGAATTTTACAAATATTATCTGCTCCTATTTTGAACTTATAATATGTTTTACTATAGTCTATCCAGCTGTTGTTTAATTGAGCTGTGGCAGATATGGCTAATAAAAGCAATAGTGGTAATAATAATTTCTTCATTTGTACGTATTTATAAAAAATTTTACTTCTTTTATTTGTTGTTATTGTTGGTCTTTTTTCTTAAAATTTATGGTAAGGCTAACCACGTGGGTGTACAAAGGGTTATTTTGGTTAGCCAAGTTGGTAAAAGCATAATCAAAACTTATATTTTTAACTTTAAAACCAGCACCAATGCTTGGTTGGTATATCCAAACTTTTTTTTGATTCATGGTATCGCCATCAGCTAATGCTCTTTGAAAATTAGTGATGCCACCCCTTACAAAAAAAGCATTTTTTATGGATGCTTCTAAGCCAAGGTGTGGATCTGCACTGATGGTATTACCACTAAATACTGTGTTGCGTTTGCCATCAAAAGTAACATCAACATTAGCCTCGGCTAGTAAATTAAAATTGTTGCTTATCACAAAGTTGTACCCACCACCAAGTACCACTCGTGGGGCTGTTATTTCAGTACTTTTTAATGGTATATCATTTTTGGTAAGGTATAATTGCTCTTTATCTTTTTCTGAAAACTTAAAGGTCCAAGCATTAAATGTTGTAGTTACATCTCTTGCAGTTACACCAGCACTCCATTTTTTACCTTTAAACTGTAAACCTGCATCAAGCCCAAAACCCCAAGCATTAGCAAACTTGCCTACCTTACGATATATAACTTTGCCATTAAACCCTGCATTTATTTGTACATTATTTGTTTGCTTTATTTGCTGAGCAAATGATACTAAAAAAGCATAATCACTGCTTGAAAAAGTTTGAATATTATTATAGTTTATGCTACCATCTGGCTCAACTAAATATAGGGTATTGGGTATATCATCTACAGCAAAGCGTAAAAGAGAAAAGCCAAGTGTACGCTTATTGTCCTGTATAGGTACAGCCACAGCTGCATAATCATACTTGGCAATACCACCAAAATATTCAGCATGCATAATGGTGCCCAATGGGTTATCTTTTACTTGTGCTAAACCTGCCGGGTTCCAATAACCTGCAGTAGCATCACTTACAGTTGCTACTTGTGCATTACCCATGCCTAAACCACGGGCTCCTGCACCAATATTTAAAAACTCGTTAGAATATTTTCTAAATTGTGCAAATGAATTTGCAGATAATAAAAAAGTAAAAACACTTAAAGCAAAAAAGCTTTTTCTCATAGTAGCTAAATTATATAATGATGCAACAATGTTTATTAAAAACGTAATTATACGTTATTAATTGTGCAGTTTTGGTACGGGATCTTCAGGATAGAGTATAAAAATAATAAATAAAATCTAAAATTAGATTAATATAATATGTTATTTACAAAATGATATTATCCACATCAACCATTAGTATTTAATTATATACGTAAATTTTAAAACTACGTTTTAAATTAGTAAAATTTAGTACTTATGGAGTAATAGGTTAATTTTGCCTTATAGAGTTGCCCGTATTATTACAAAAAATGAATATAAACACAAAAATTACAAAATAGAAGTATGAATAGTTTTATAGAAGAGATGAAATGGCGTGGAATGTTACAGGATATTATGCCAGGTACTGAGGAGCAACTAAATAAAGAAGTTACGGTTGGCTACATTGGCTTTGACCCTACAGCCGATAGTTTGCATATAGGAAGTTTAGTACCCATACTATTACTAGTACATTTACAAAAGGCTGGCCATAAGCCTGTTGCACTTGTAGGAGGGGCTACAGGTATGGTAGGCGACCCTAGTGGTAAAAGTGCTGAAAGAAACATGCTTAGTGAAGATGTATTAGAAAAAAATGTGGAAGGCATAAAAAAACAATTACAACAGTTTTTACAGTTTAACGAGGACAAACCAAATGCTGCCTCATTAGTAAATAACTATGATTGGTTTAAAAATATATCCTTTTTAGATTTTATAAGAGATGCTGGCAAACATATAACTGTAAATTATATGATGGCAAAAGATAGTGTAAAAAAACGGTTGGAAGGCGATGCTGGCATGAGTTTTACCGAATTTACCTACCAGCTTGTACAAGGCTATGATTTTTATTGGTTATACAAAAATGCAAATTGTAAGTTGCAAATGGGTGGTAGTGATCAATGGGGAAATATTGTAACCGGCACTGAATTAATTAGACGTAAAATAGGTGGTGAAGCTTTTGCATTTACATGCCCTCTTATAAAAAAAACGGATGGAACAAAGTTTGGAAAATCTGAACAGGGCAATGTATGGTTAGATGCTAACAAAACTTCCCCATATGAATTTTACCAATTTTGGTTTAATGCAACAGATGAAGATGCTGAAAACTGGATTAAAATTTTTACTTTTTTAACGCAACAACAAATAACAGAAATTGTTTCCAATCATAAAACTGATGCTAGTAAAAGATTGCTGCAAAAAACTTTAGCAAAAGAGCTAACCATTTTTATACATGGCAAAGAGGAGTTTGATATAGCAATAGAGACAACTGAGAAATTATTTTCAACACAACATGCTAGTGCTGAAAGTCTTAGCGAAAATGATTTAAATAACATTGAAGGGATAGTAAAGAAAACAATTGTATTGGCTGATTTTAATGCTGGTATAGATGCTGTGACATTATTTACTAGCGTTGGCATTTTTGACAGTAAAGGTGATGCAAAAAAAATGATTGCCAATGGCGGTGTTAGTTTAAATAGAAATAAAATAACCGATATTAAATTTGTACCAACAGCAGAAAATTTATTGCACAACAAATTTTTATTACTACAAAAAGGAAGAAAAAATTATTACTTAATAGAAGTTATTTAATCATTAGACCCATCAAAAAGAGCAACTTGTTATAAGAGACATGCTCTTTTTTTATACATAATATCTACTTTCTTAATAGTTGTTTGATGAATATGATTTAAAATCAATGTTCATTTTTAACTGCTAATTTCCCCACCTGTAGCTATTCTGTTGTAAAGCAGCCAAATCTATTATTCTATCTACAACTGTGGCTGCTACTTCATCAATAGTTTTGGGTAAACTGTAAAATGAAGGAGTAGCAGGACAAATTATACCACCTGCTAATGTAATAGTTTCCATATTTTTTATGTGTATTAAATTATAAGGAGTATCTCTTGCTACGCAAATTAATTTACGGCGTTCTTTTAATATTACATCTGCTGCACGGGTAATTAAATCATTGCTAATGCCGGTTGCAATTCTGGCCAAGGTACCCATGCTGCAGGGTACAATTATCATAGTATCATATTGGCCTGAGCCACTAGCAAATGGTGCAGTAAAATCTTGCTGTGTGTAAAATTGAACATCAAAATCAACATAACTTTCATTACCCAATTCAGTTTTCCAAACATCTTTAGCATTGTTGGTCATTATTACTGATATGGTTTGTATTTGATTATTAAGTTGCAATAATTTTGTTAATAATATCTTTGCATATATAGATCCACTAGCACCAGTAATGGCTACAACAATTTTTTTACGTACATTTTCATTCATATTACAAAGCTACAATATTTACCTATGAAGCATTTACTGCAATTTTTGTTTTTACTTATAACGACAATTGGGATATTTTCCTTTAAAAATAGTGCTGATGAAAAAATACAGTGGATAACAGTAGAAGAACTAAATACTGTTTTCACAAAAACCCCAAAGCCAATTTTAATTGATATTTATACTGATTGGTGTGGATGGTGTAAACAAATGGACAAAACAACGTACAACAACAAAAAATTGGCTGCTTATGTAAATTCAAAATATTATGCTATAAAATTTAATGCTGAGCAAAAAACTCCAATAATTTTTAACGGTAAAACGTTTAATTACAATTCTCAATATCGTACCCATGAGTTGGCCATTTATTTAACTAACGGGCAACTATCCTACCCCACTACAGTTTTTATGAGTGGCTTACAAGCCCAGCCAGCAGCACTACCGGGCTATATGAAACCAACTCAAATGGAAGCACCATTAAAATTTTTTGGAGAAAAAGCTGATGTTACTCAAACTTTTGTAGCCTTTAATAATAAATTAAAAAAAGAGTGGTAACTATAATTTTACAATGCATTTTGTAAAATACTTATGTATTATTTTCTAACCATACAACTTATACACACATTTTCTCTTTCTATAGC
>JANMAV010000289.1:0-2136 GCA_031360055.1 Ferruginibacter sp. | reverse complement strand
TTGCCTATGCTTTTTTATGGTGATGAACAAGGTTATGTAAACGATTACAACTACCAGCAAAACTCCACTACTAGCTATGATAGTAGGTGGGTACACCGGCCTGTTATAAATTGGGAAAATAAGGCTTATTTACAAGAAGATACAGAAGCTTACAGCATATTTAATAATACAAAAAAATTAATACATATCAGAAAAAGTATGCCGTATGTAGCAGATAAAAAGAATCTAACTTGGCTTGATACTTCTAACAAAAAAATTGCCGCTTTTTTAAGAGCCTGGGATGATGAAAGGCTATATTGTTTATTTAATTTTAGTAATACTGAAACTAGCATTAGCTGTTATGTTTTTAAGCAAAATACAATTACGCCATTAATTTGTATAGATGCTTGGACAGGTATGCAATATAAAATTGGTTTAGATAATGAAATGCTTGTAATGAAGCCGTACCAATTTTTATTAATGCAAATGGCATAAACCATAACTATGGTGTGGCTCCATATTTTTTTATTAAAGCCAATAAAACACCGTTTGTCCAGCCAAAACCATCTTGGCTAGGGTACTCCCCACCACCTGCATCTAAACTTATATTTTCAACATTATATTTTTCCATCAATTTACCTGTACGTGCATACACATCAGTATTTAATTTTATCCAACGGGTAGCTATTTCTTTTGCAAGTTGTTTTTGGTTAGTATTTTCAAGTGCTGCTATAGCCATCCATTGTTGTGGTGCCCAACCATTTGGTGCATCCCATTGTTGGCCTGTAGCATTTGGGGTAGATACTATTCCTCCATCTCTTAATAAATATTTTTCAACAAATACTTTGGCTGTTTTGCCTTTAGCCTGAATACTTTCAGGAAATATTGTTAAAAAATTTAAAGGGTATAAAGCTGCTGCTGTAGGTATATCAGTTGTTTTATTTTCTACAAAATTATAATCGCTATAAAACTTAAGTTCTTTACTAATAAAATACTTTTCTATTGCTGTATATCGCTTAAAAGCTGCTATACTCATAGCTTTTCGTTGTTTTTCTTGTTTGGTTATTTTATAACTTTTTTCTAAAATAGTTTCCATTTTTAATAACAAACTATTTAAATCAATAGGTGCAATATCAAGTATTTGGATGGTACTAATTTTTGAAGGTTCTACAAACCATCTGCTAGTAAAATCCCATCCGCTGCAAGCGCCGGCTCGTAAGTTCTTGTAAATGTGTTTGGCAGTTTTAATTTTAAAAGCTTCCATAGCTTCGTTACTAGCAAAACGCATAGTCATTGTTTTTTGCATAATAGCTTCTTCTACAGTTTTTTCATCTTCTCTAAAACCTTCTTGCCTTGGTATATCTAGGTCATCCCAATACCTATTTAAAATAGTACCATCTTTTAATTTTACAACTCTTTTATAATTTTTTGAAGTCTCAAGTGTTTTAGCACCTTCCATCCAATAATCATATTCTTTTTGCATGGTAGGTAAATATTTTTTGTAAATATTATTACCTTTTATACCTGCAAGTAACTCTACCATCATACAATAAAAAGGGGGCTGACTACGGCTAATGTAATAGCTACGGTTGCCATTAGGTATATGGCCAAATGTGTTTATAAGATAAGCAAAATTGTCAATCATGTTTTCTATCAAACCAATCTCTCCACTAACTTTAAGGCCCTGCATAGTAAAATAACTATCCCAATAATAAATTTCTCTAAACCTACCACCTGGTACAATATATGGGTTTGGTAAAGCTAACAATGAGGAGCCTTGCTCAGCTTTATCTGCATCTCTTTTTAAAATAGACCATAGGGTACTTATATGTTTTACAACATCTTTTTCCTGCTGCACATTATTAAATGCTGGTGGGGTTGGAGGTAGGTTAAAATTTTTTAAAACAAATGCTTTTACATTAAAATTAGGGCCTTTTGCCAACCCATAATCATACATAATATCTGTTGGTTTACGCTTAGGTGTACAATCTACAAATGTTTTACTATCAGCAAAAACTGTGTCGTGCTGTACATCAATAAATAGGCTACCATAAATTTTATCTGGTGTAAGCTGTGCCATTGTTGTACCATATAATACAAAACATATAGATGTAAAAAATAGCTTTTTCATGTAGTTAATATTTGAATATAATGTTA
>JANMAV010000275.1:0-10729 GCA_031360055.1 Ferruginibacter sp. | reverse complement strand
CAAAAGAACTACATAAAAACTGTAAATTATATTAAAAAATATTAATTTAATTGCTGTATTTTGCACATTGAAAACTATCGGGAAATAATTTGTAACTGAGTAACACTATAAACACTTTGTTTAAAATTTTTTCTCAATCATACATATAAATTAAAATCATGAAATTTAAATCTGTACTCAACAAAAAATTATTTATTAGTTCAATTGTTTTGCTTACTGCAGCCCTAAGTTGGTATACCTACAATGGCTTTAATGCAAAACAAAGTATTGCATTTGCAAAAGAAATTGGGGAGAGTGATGAAGAAGAGGCTGAAGAATCTAAAAACAAAATACAATTTATAGAGGCACAATGGCGCCAAGAGTTTGAGCGTACAAAAGACCCTGAAACCGGTACTGTGCCTACAGAACGTATTTTTAGTGCGTTAGAATATAAATCAGATTTAATAGCTGCAAGAGATGCTTCAGGAACACAAAGTAGAGGCATATCTGGTATTAGTTGGGTAGAAAGAGGCCCTACAAACATTGGTGGCCGTACCAGAGCCTTGTTGTTTGATAAAAACGATGCCACACTTAAAACAGTTTTTGCTGGAGCTATTGGCGGTGGTTTATGGCGTTGTAACGATATTACTTTAGCAACTCCTACATGGATAAAAATTTCTGATACTTATGAAAACGTTGGTATCTCTACCATTGTGCAAAACCCCACAAACCCACAAATTATGTATTATGGCACTGGAGAGGGTTGGCTTAACCTTGGTGCACAAAATGGATTAGGTATTTGGAAAAGCACAGACGGCGGTAATACTTGGAACCATTTACCATCAACAATTAGCATTGATTTTACAACAGTACAAAGAATGACTGTAACAGCTAATGGTGATGTGTATGCTTGTACAGCGCCGGCAGGGGTTATGAAATCTACTGATGGAGGTATTACATGGACAAATGTTTTAAGAGGCAAAGCAACAGATATTGAAATTGCAGCAAATGGAGATATGTATGCATCCTTAGGCATTTTTTCTCCTGGTAGCATTTGGAAATCTCTTAATGGTGCCACAGTAGGTAATGCAAATACTTGGACAAACATTACCCCAACATCTCCAACTGGTTTTCAGCGTATGGAAATTGGCGTATCACCAAGCGATGCTCAAACACTATATGTAGTTTGCCAAGGAGGTGCAAGTAATGATGGTACAGATATGTTTTATAGTAATACCGGTGGTATGGCTTGGACACCATGTAATGTAAACTCTGCAGTAGTGCAAGATCCTATACCAACATCTACAAATTTTACTCGTGGCCAGGCTTGGTACGATTTAGTTTGTGTGGTAGATCCTAATACACCAACAACAGTTTACATTGGTGGTGTAGATATTCATAAATCAATTGATGCTGGTGGTAATTTTACACCACTAACTAAGTGGACATCATTAGTAACACCTAGCCCAGCCATTCCTGTTGTACATGCTGATCAACACACATTAGTTTTTAAACCAGGCAGCAGCGATAATGCCCTGTTTGGAAATGATGGAGGTGTGTTTTATGGCTCTAGTTTATCCTTGCCTACCTATACTATTCCTACAAAAGATTTTGGTTATAATGTAACTCAGTTTTACTGTTTGGCAATGCACCCTGCCATAGGTTCTAATTATTTTTTAGCTGGTGCTCAAGATAATGGTACTCAAAAATTTAATGGTCCAACGGCTGGAGCAAGCCCTACAACTGAGGCCACAGGCGGAGATGGCGCATTTTGCCATATTGATCAATCTAATCCATCATTTCAATTTACATCTTATGTGTATTCAAGTTATTATCGTAGCACTAATGGAGGGGTAAGTTTTCCAGCTGGTGTAAATGATGCAACACATGGTCAATTTATAAACCCTACCGATTATGATGATGTAAGTAAGGTTTTTTACGGTGATTATACAGTTGTGGCCACCAGAATAGGGGGTTCGTACGCAAGATGGTTAACTACAGCAGGTAATATAAATGTAGGAGTACCTGTTACAAATTTTAATGGTGCATCTGTTACAAACGTTTATGTATCTCCAAATGTTAGTAACAGAGTTTATTTTGGTTTGGCAAACGGGAGTATTGTTTACGTAGATGGAGCAAATTTAGCCACTGCACCGGCTGGTGTGGTTATTAAAACTGGTAGTGGTTCAGTATCTGGCATTGCAATAGAAACTACAAACGAAAATCATATTTTAGCTACCTATAGTAACTATGGTGTGGAAAGTGTTTGGGAAACTATTGATGGTGGGGTTAATTGGGCACCTATTGAAGGTAACTTACCTGATATGCCTGTTAGATGGGTTGTTTTTAACCCAACTAATGCTGATCAGGCTTTGATTGCAACGGAAATAGGTGTTTGGAGTACAGATGATTTAAATGGATCAAGCACAGAATGGAATCCAACTGGGTACAATATGCCAAACTGTAGAGTAGATATGTTACAAGTAAGAGCAAGCGATAATGTAATTGGTGCAGCTACTTACGGAAGAGGTGTATTCACAACAACATTAAATAATACAACAGTTCCTCAAATTAATTTTTCTAAAACCACAAGTTTCGTTTCTGAAAAAAATCCAGTAACGCTTACAGGTTGTGGTACCTATGGTTATAAGGATGTGCCTGTAGCCTTATACATATCAAAAGCCCCGGTTGGTGATGCAGTTGTAAACATTAGTTTAAACCCTAATTCTACAGCTACTCAAGGTCAGGACTTTTCTTTATCAGCAACTTCTGTAACATTTCCTTCAGGCAGTACTGCACCTCAACTTATTAATGTGAGGGTATTTAACGATCATAATATAGAACCAACAGAATATTTAGAATTGAGCATGGCTGTTGCCGGTGCTACCAATGCTATTAAAGCCACGGTTAATCAAAACTTTAGCATGCAAATAACTGATGATGAGGTAGCACCTTCAGGACCATTTACTGGCAAAGTACAGGTTGGTGATTTCACTACCAATTTAGGTGGTTCAAGTCCATTACAAGGGTCACAAACTGACAAGAAAATGCAGTATTTATATAGAGCTTCTGAATTATTAGCATCTGGTGTAAAAGCTGGTGCTATAACTGGTTTCTCATTTGCAATTGGTACAAAAGGTAGTGTACAACCATTTATGGGCTTTACTATTAAAATGGGTACAACAACTAATAGTGCTTTAGTACCTGGGCCATTTTTATCAAATGCAGGTTACCAAACAGTATATTCAGCACCTGCTAATGGGTACAGTAGTGTAGGAGGCGATAATGAATTTACCTTTGCTACACCTTTTATGTGGGATGGTACTAGCAATATTGTATTTGAATATTGTTACAATAATTCAGCTGCACCACCTGCACCGCCAGTAGCATTGCCTGCAGGTACTGGTGATGATGTATTAACTGGTCAAACTACTTCATACATTTCTCAAGCTAGAGCAGCATCTACTAACCAACCGGCAGATGATGGGTGTGCCTTTACAACCACAACTTTAGCAGCATCAAATACGTTTAGGCCTTTAGTAAAAATGTTCCAACTTCAGCCACAAACTGCTGTAGAAACTGTATTGAATAGTACAATGAAGTATAACGTTGGCCCTTTTGAAACTGTTTACTTTTATAGTGCTACAGGTAAGGTTATTGCAAAAGTTGTAAACCAAAGTAATTTTAATTATGGCTGTGTTCAGTTAGATGTTGATAGAGCTGGTACTGGTTCTACCATTTTTAACAGTGCCACTCCAAAATACTTTTTAACAGCAAAATCAATTTATTTTACACCACAGTTTGATAATCCTGCTGGTCCTTTAAATATCACTGTTTATTTAACTAGTGCAGAAAAAACAAGTTGGGAAACCGCAACTGCCAATGTATTTGCTGCGGCTACTATTATAAAAGTAAAAGGGTTACATATTTTTGATGTAACACCTGCAAACCCTAGTACGGCTAGTATACAACAATCAATTGCAACTACAACAGGTGTATTGGGCACAGACTTTTCAATATCTGGTAATTTTACAACAGGTTTTAGTGGTGTAGCTGTTGGTATTATTGATAATACTGTATTAGCATTAAAAAACAATGTGTTGTTATCAGGTAATTTTATAGGCCTTGATAGTTATTTAAAATGGAATGTAGATGTTGAAAATAATTTACAAAGTACCAATTTGCAACGTTCTTATAATGGTATTGACTTTACAGATATTACAACTGCTATAAACGTACAAAAAGGTAATTATTCATTTGTAGACAATCCAACTAATTATAAAGTATACTACAGAGTGAAATTTGTAGATAATAGCGGAAGGGTTGCATACTCAAATATAATTTTGTTGAGTAAAAACGGACAATTGAATATTAATGTTTCACCTAACCCTTTTACAAGTAATATTAATGTACAATTAACCAACCAAACAGCTGGTAATGTACTTATAAAAGTTACTGATGTTGTAGGTAAAACATTGTATCAAAAAAATTACACTAATGTCAACAATCAGGTATTAAATGTTGATTTGCAAAACAGCAAACTATCTTCTGGTACTTATATTCTATCTGTTACCATTGCTGGTAACACTCAAACTTTTAAAGTTGTAAAATATTAATACCAGTATATTTAATCAATAAAAAGAGGTTGTATCAACAAGTTGATACAACCTCTTTTTTAATGAATATATTTCGATCTACTATAGAAACATAATTATTTATTTTTACTCAGTTACTTTGCTTGGCATACGTTTACAGTGAGAATAGTTACAACTATGAATGCACAGTGCTAAAATTTTATATTAGGATATGGATTAAGGTTGCTTGCAGTTATTGAGTATATAGCAGAGCTTTTTAGTTTTATAAAAATTATAAAAGAAAAGCATACAACAAGAAATTAAATTAAAATATTTTAAAAATTCTTATACCAATTTTAAATAAAATTGAAAAAATAAAGTGGGTTAAATAAATACAAAATCTATATTAAGTTTACAAACACATCTTCAGCTTGTATTTTTTCATCAATAATTTGATGCTGCTATAACCAATCAAAAAATGCTTGGAACACTTCAGTTTTCACGTTACCCCAAGTACCATACCATATACACCATCATTAATACTCATTTGCTTTACTATCTTATCTTCATATCTTGCTTTAAAAGATGCATATGTTTTACCATATAAATCTTTAGAGTGGTTAATGTTGGCCTAATTTAAAGTTGCTATGGCACTAGTATCTGTTTGTAAAATTGTTGCAACTAGCTTTTAAATCTTCATTTTTAGGACTACTCCGTAAGCTTATCAAACTTTCAGTAGGCACTACTGCAAAATTTACTTCATTTTTTAAAAGCGTCACGGTAGGTGCAATACTATAGTCATCATTATCTGGCAAATCAATGGCTACGTGTAAACCGCTTCTTTAAAATAACCATACTCTAGCGCTACAAAAAAACAATGTGGTTTGTGTTTGATGTCTAATCAAGAGCTATACTTATTTTATTACTCATGTAGGTATAAGTTAAAGTGTTCTTGTATTTTTTTACATATAAATCAAACAATACCAATATGAATTAATGTTTAGGCCAAAAGTTAAATATTAAAACATAGATGTTATTATATCTACAGCAAAAAACTTTGTACTAAATGCTATTTCACTTCAGTATAAAATAATATAGAGTATGGAAAAAATTTTTGATAAAAAAATACCCTCGATGATTGTCAAGGGTATTTAAAATATAAATTGGATTATTATTTTTTTGTGATTCTTACATCAATTCTTCTGTTTTGAGCAAGGCAAGCAGCACTAGCATCAGTATTGCATTTAGGAAATAATGGACCGTAACCTTCGGTTTCTACTCTGTTTGCAGCAAGGCCTAGTTTTATCAATGCAGCCTTAGCAGTTTCTGCTCTTAGTGTGCTTAACTGTACATTCTTAGCGCTATCGCCAGTATTATCTGTATAACCACCTAATTTTACATTTAAGTTGTAAGCAGTTGCAATTTCGTACAAATTTTTTAAGGCAGTTGCAGAGCTAGCTTTTAATGTATTACTTCCTTTTTCAAAATACAAATCCTGTAAAGTAAACCAACTTGTTTTATCTAACAAAGTAGCATCGTTGGCTTTAATTTTTTCATGCATATTATACAAATCACTACCAATAGCAAGTTGCACCTTAGCATCATTTGGTAAATCAATTGTTTTTACTTCACCAAGTTTATATTCATAATCACCATCAGTGTTTACAGTACCCATAGCAGCAGTTGTATTAGCTGCATTTGCAGTAGCATTTGCATCACCTAACAAACTTTCCTCCTCTTTAGTTGGCATGGTGGTTGTGGTTGTAGATGCAGTGCCAGCAGTCATTTTTTGCAATACTTCTAATTGCTTACTACGGTTAGCTGCAATTTTACCAGCATGCAATTTTGCAAGGGTAGGAGCTATTACCAAACTAACAATACTCATTAGTTTAATTAAAATATTCATACTAGGGCCACTTGTATCTTTAAATGGGTCACCAACAGTATCACCAGTTACAGAAGCTTTATGTGGCTCAGATTTTTTGTAGTGCATTTCACCATTTATCTCAACACCTTTCTCAAATGATTTTTTTGCATTATCCCAAGCACCACCAGCGTTATTTTGAAAAATACCCATCAACACACCACAAACTGTAGCTCCAGCTAAGAAACCACCTAACACTTCTGGGCCAAATACAAAACCAATTATAATTGGAGATAATATAGCTATAGCACCTGGTAACATCATTTTTTTAAGAGATGCCTCTGTAGATATTGCCACACATTTATCGTACTCTGGTTTGCCTGTACCTTCCATTATGCCTGGTATAGTTCTAAATTGTCTACGAACCTCTTCTACCATTGCCATAGCGGCTTCACCAACGGCTTTGATTGCTAATGAAGAAAATATAAAAGGTATCATACCACCAACAAATAAGCCAGCTAATACATCAGCATGGTAAATATCTATGCCATCAATTTTTGCAATACCAACAAAAGCTGCAAATAAAGCTAAAGCAGTTAAAGCCGCTGAGGCTATAGCAAATCCTTTTCCACTTGCTGCAGTTGTGTTACCTACTGCATCTAAAATATCGGTTTTTTCTCTAACTTCAGCAGGCAACTCACTCATTTCTGCAATACCTCCAGCATTATCAGCAATTGGGCCAAAGGCATCAATAGCTAATTGCATAGCAGTTGTAGCCATCATACCGGCAGCTGCTATGGCCACACCGTATAATCCAGCAAAATAATATGAACCGTATATACCAGCAGCTAATACTAAAATGGGTAATAATGTACTTTCCATACCTACACTTAAACCACCAATAATGTTTGTAGCATGGCCAGTAGC
Source organism: Ferruginibacter sp. (assembly GCA_031360055.1). Lineage (GTDB taxonomy): Bacteria > Bacteroidota > Bacteroidia > Chitinophagales > Chitinophagaceae > Ferruginibacter. Next base: position 3,385 of record JANMAV010000275.1, on the reverse strand, counting down.
ACTTTGGCGTATTATACTCATTACAGGGCGTTTACCCATAGCAGTATAATACTCAGTAATAATGCTCATTAAAGCACCAACCACAAGGCCTACCATTATGGCACCAAAAACATTATTAGGTGTAAAAGTAAAGCCACGTAATACCATAGTTTCTGGCATTAAAAATTGCACTAAAAAGTAACAACCTATAGCCGTTAATACCATGCTACCCCAGTTACCCATGTTTAAAGCATTTTGCACTTTGTGTGTGCTCAAACCTGCACTATCACTAATTCTCACAAAGAATGTGCCTATAATAGATAATATTATACCCATTGCAGCAATAAGCATTGGCAATAAAATTGGAGCAAATCCAAAAAAATTATCTATACCACTGCTAAAGGTTTCTCTCCCTAAAACCATTGTAGCCAAAACCGTAGCTACATAGCTACCAAATAAATCGGCACCCATACCTGCTACATCACCCACATTATCACCTACGTTATCAGCAATTGTTGCTGGGTTTCGAGGATCATCTTCTGGTATACCTGCCTCTACTTTACCTACTAAATCAGCACCCACATCAGCAGCTTTTGTATAAATACCACCACCAACTCTAGCAAATAGGGCAATACTTTCAGCACCTAAACTAAAACCAGTTAATATTTCAATAGTTCGTTCCATTTCTTCGCTGTTTACAGCACTTTCTGGAGCAAAAATCATTTTTAAAATAATAAACAAACCACCCAAACCAAGCACAGCTAAACCTGCAACTCCCATACCCATTACACTTCCGCCGGTAAATGATACGCTAAGTGCTTTACTTAGGCTTGTACGTGCAGCTTGTGCAGTACGTACGTTGGCTTTTGTAGCTATTTTCATACCCACAAAACCAGCTAATGCACTAAAAAATGCACCCAATACAAATGCAACAGCTATGCTCCAATGGCTATTTTCATTACTATAACCCATTACACCGAGCAACAAAGCTGCAACAACAACAAAATAGGTTAATATTTTATACTCTGCTTTTAAAAATGCCATAGCTCCTTCAGCTATATAGGCACTTATTTCTTTCATTCTATCATTGCCAGCATCTTGCTTACTTACCCAAGCGTATTTTACAAAAGTGTATAGTAAGCCCACAATACCCATTGCTGGCACTATGTAAATTAAATTTTGCATCATATAAATTAACATTTTTTTGGTGGGCAAAAATAGGGAAAATCAGCTAAAAAATTACTTGACATTGAGATTACATTATATATTGGTTAAAATTGTTGCAATTTTGATTAATAAATTAAATTAGTAATGGAGCTAATATATACCCAAACTTTTAATGGATTTTATGGTTATGAATAAAATTTTGTAAGAGTAAAAAATTAATTATTTTCAAGTACAGGCAACATAAATTTGAGCTAATTATTATTACCAATTTTAATTTTAAAAGTTTTTAAATATCTTTTATGAAAAATATATATATCTTTTATTATATACTCTTCATTTGTTCTAGTTTTAAAATGCCTACAGCAAATATTGATGGTACTAAAGTTTTAAAAAATATGTATAAAACGTATAAGGGTAAATGGTATAAAACCTTCACTTTTAGCCAAACCACTCAAAATTTTAATAACGATACCCTCACACGTACAAGTGTATGGCATGAAGCCATAGCTTTTCCAAATAAATTTAGAATTACCATAGGTGAACCTAAAAATGGAGTTGCTATTATTTTTACAAAAGATTCGTCATTTAATTTCAATAAAGGCAAATTAGTTAGAAGAACCCTTAAAAATGAAGATCTTACTTTTTTATTGGGAGGGATGTATTTTATACCTTTTGACAGTGTAAAACTAAAAATGAAACATCAAGGCTATGATTTTGAAAAAGCTTAGACCAGCACTTGGCAGGGCAAAAAAGTTTACGTGCTTGGGGCAAATGAAAATGATACAACTAAAAAAAATACACTTTTTATTGATGCTGAAAAATTAGTTGTATTAAGGCTGATTAGATATGGTGGCAATGGCAAAGAAGAGGCATGGTTTAATAATCATAAAAAATTTGGTAAAGCTTGGAGCGAAACTTTAGTAACATTTTTTATTAACCATGCCCTATACCAAAAGGAAGAATATTTTAATTGTATTGCCAATGGTAAAGTAAATAATGCAATTTTTGACCCATACAATTTCATTGCTGAGCAGTAGCATTCGTTACATCATTATAAGCTTATGTATATTGCAATATGAATTTGTTGGATAGTTTTAAAAATTACATTTCAAAACATCAGTTATTTACAAAAGATGATGTGGTATTAGTAGCCACTAGTGGTGGTGCTGATAGTGCTGTACTGTGTGCATTGTGTCATGCATCTCATTTTAAATTTGCTATTGCACATTGTAATTTTTTATTAAGAGGGCACGAAAGTGATAGAGATGCTGCCTTTGTAGAGCAATTAAGTAAAAAGTATAACGTACCCTTTTTTACAACAACATTTAATACAGCTTTATTAAGTAAACAGCAAAAAACTGGTGTTGAAGAAACTGCTAGAAATTTAAGATATGCATGGTTTAATAAAATACTTGATGAGAGTGCCACAGATAATGAACCAAAAATTAAGTATGTGCTTACTGCACACCATGCAAATGATAATATAGAAACAGTAACCTTCAATTTTTTTAGAGGCACTGGTATACAGGGTTTAAGAGGTATGCAGCCTAAACAAAACAAAATTGTACGCCCCTTACTTTTTGCTACCCGAAAAAATATTTTAGATTATGCTGCCGATAACAAAATTGATTTTGTAACGGATAGTAGTAACAATGAAAATACCTACAGTAGAAATTTTTTACGAAATGAATTGCTGCCAGGTGTACAAAAAATTTTTAGTGAAGTAGAAAATAATATGATACATAATATTGAAAAATTTAATGAAGTGTATACTATTTACAATGATGAAATAAATAAAATAATAAAAAGCTTAGTAGTGTTTGATGGAACTAATTTTAAAATCCCAATTTTGAAATTGGCAAGACTAAAAAATCTTAACACAATAGTTTTTGAAATTATTAGCGAATACAATTTTACAGCAGCACAAGTAATTGAATGTGTAAAATTATTAAAAAGCGATACAGGGAAATTTATAAAAAGCAACACACATATTATTTTAAATAATAGAGGCTGGCTAATTATTAGCAAGTTGGCTGCAGCTGCAATTGATAACTTTTTTATATTAGAAAAAATAGATACCACTGTTAGTTTTCAATTAGGAAATTTAAGTATTCATTGCGTAACAAATGAATCTAAATACTTGCAAGTAGCCAATAATAATATTGCATTTTTAAATGCTGATTTATTGCAATATCCAATATTGCTAAGAAAGCCTGGGATTGGTGATTATTTTTACCCC
>JANMAV010000199.1:0-2729 GCA_031360055.1 Ferruginibacter sp. | reverse complement strand
ACGACCAGACGGTGACCTGGCTGGTCCGCAACCGGACGACCGTGAAGCGGGTGGGGAAGTGATTGATCAACACGGACGGGACGGCGGCGAGGAAGATCACCACTCGGTCGTCAAGCAAAATCAAAGCGCTGACATGGAATGACTGGCGGTCAACAAGACCGGAGCTGGAAAAGCCATAGTCTCATGTTTGAAAAGGATATGGTGCCGGTTTCTTTCCCGAATTAAGGGGCACACTCGGGCCGGCATCACCGAGGTACATACTAATGCGGTGTAGCGCGAGGTTATCGACAACGAGTTTGCGAAGCAAAACCCTTGTGTGCCTTATGCCTTCGGGATGTTTGCAAGAAACTTGGGTTCAAGCGCGAGCTTTAACTACATGCTATGGGCGGGCACAATTGACTTTGGCCATAAGTTTATTAAGCTCGTTCTAGTTTTTTGGGTTCCGTAAGAACTGAGGTAAAAATGCTGCAAGCTATTCTGATCCAGCGAAGTGCAAGTTCGCATACATTTTCCGACGTTGATTTTGCACGCCTGCAGCAGCAAGTCGCTGATCTGACAAACCAGTTTTCCAGTTTTTCGATACTTGCATCTCTTATTGCTATTGGATTTGGGGCACTTTTGACCACCATAATTATCTTCTTCGCGCTTCGCACCGAAAAGGCTTCAATCGCCGTCGTGAAAGATGAGCTGCGAGGAAGTCGCGAGGAGATTGAGACACTTTTGGGAGAAACCAAAGCTGCTTCAGCAAGCACCGCCCTGCTAATTCAGGAAATCGAAATGATCCGGTCGAAGGCAGCCGAGTCGTCGATTAAGATTGAACAAGACGCAGAGCAAATCGCTGGGATTGTGAGAAAGGCATCGCTACCTCTAGACGAGAAAGGCGGATCTAGCGATCTGTCGCCCGCCGAACAAAAGACACTTGGCGATGCCGCGCTAAAGCTTGAAGAGAAGGCGCTGCGGGATTTAAGCGCCAAAGAATTTAACATCCTAAAGGCCGAAGCTAAAAGTCGTCGCGACTGGTTTAGGTTGAAGGACTTGGCGGATGCTTATATCGCAAATTTTCAAGACGAGATGGGGGTCGCAGAAAGTAAGGCGGATAGGGTTCTCGCACTCGATCTACTAGGTTTCGATGACGATGCATTGAGTGAATCACGGGAATTTATTTCTCGATACGCTGGTAACGAACTAATGGACGCTCTAATGAGCAGAATCCAATTCAATCGAGGCATAAATCTTAAAAAGAATAGCGAATTTGACGAGGCGATAGGTGCTTATACTGCCGCGATTGACTTATATCGAAAGGATCCAAAGTCTCGATCAAAAAGGGTGTTTGGCTCGCGCTCGCTTTGCAATCGTGGCAATATATATGTCGATAAGAAGCAATTCTCGGACGCGGAAAGGGATTTTCTGGACGTTCTCGCCATCAAAGATATCGACAAGTTGGACGCTTTGCAGGAATCCGCGATTCGAACGCGTTTGTCGCTTTTTAGACTCGCGAAGGCTCAAGGAAGCCCGTTGGACGCAAAGAAGCATCTCCAAGATATCCTCAGATTTCATGAAGAGAAATGCGCTCCAGAACTTTCATCGGCCATCGACAGCGCAAGACGCTATATGGCCGAGATCGAGACATTTCGTGAGAAAGCATCGGCCCTCAAGCCTCAGCTTGATAAGACGAAGCAGTCCAGAGTTTCAAGCCCATCTCGCTCTACCACAAAATCCCAAGCAAATAGGTCTACGAAACCATCTCGCAAGACGCCTAAGCAGTCGTAGGGTTGTTCCGATTACAGTGACAGTTACCGAATTTCATGATCGCCGATTTAGCCGCATCGCCCGGCCAAGTCGTTAACGCGCGTCAGCAAAAAACACTTTCCTAATAGGATTTCGCCTGCTTCAAGCTTGTCGATGAGCAAGCACCTCACCTTCGACTTCGCCGATTACACCCCGGTTGACCTGCGCCACCGCCATGACGGCTGGAGCGCGGCGCGGCAGTATGATTTCCTGCTCTCCTTGTCCGAATCCGCCTGTGTCGAGGAGGCGTGCCGGGCGGTCGGCAAGTCGGCCGCGTCGGCCTATGCGTTGCGGCGGCGGAGCGACGCGTGTTCGTTTCGGGAGGCGTGGGACGCGGCGCTCGATTATGCCGTCGGGCGGCTCGCCGACGCGGCGATGTCGCGCGCGCTCCACGGCGTTGCGCGGCCGATCTTCTACAAGGGCGAGCTGGTCGGCGAGCGGCGCTATTTCGACGAGCGGCTGACGATGTTCATGCTGCGCCTGCGCGATCCCGTTACCTACGGCAGGCACCGCGAGCACGGGGCCTTCACCCGCGACGAAGACGCCCTCGCCTTGCGCGCCGACGCGTTCCTCGACCTCGCCGAGCACGACGCGGGGCGGCGGGATAGCAAGACACACTTCGCCTACCTGCGCGACCAGCCCGACGATGACGACGAGGACGGCGAAGGCTGGGATGGCGAAGGCTGGGATGGCGAAGACGGGGATGGCGAAGGTCCGCCCGACAGGCCGCCCCCGCCCGCCGATCCCGACCAGTCTCCGCCTGATTCCGAGGGGCCAGCGCCTGATACCGAGGGGCCAGCGCCTGATTCCGAGGGGCCAGCGCCTGATTCCGAGGGGGACGTATCGTAAACTTCCTCAACTTCCGGCGTGTCGTGACCTCCGCCAGCCTCACCCCATCCCGCCCCGCCTTGCCGAACCCCGCGCCAACGCGCAGACCTTGC
>JANMAV010000098.1:0-1630 GCA_031360055.1 Ferruginibacter sp. | reverse complement strand
ATAAATAATACCGGCAATTTTTTAAACCGTTTGGATTGTGATTATGTTCAGTTAACTAAAACTTTCACAAGTAAACAAAATGATACAGCTCCGATAGTAATTTCTATAACTAATTCAATGTCCGACCCTCATGAAAGTGGCAAAACTGTTTGCAGTTTAACGTTAGATACAGGAGATAAATTTATTTATAAGCCACGTTCTTTGAATATAGAATCTGCATATTTCAAAACGCTTGAATGGTACAATAAGTCTAACGAAGGGAATAGAAGACCTTTAAAAATACTTAAAATAATATCTAAAAACGAATACGGATGGGTAGAATATGTAGATCATATGCAATGTCATAGCGAAGGGGAAGTTAAGAGCTTTTATTTTAGGGCGGGGATGCATTTATGTGTTTTTTATATTTTGAAGGGCACAGATTTGCATTATGAAAACATAATAGCAAGTGGAGAATATCCAGTTATAGTTGATCTCGAAACATTATTTTATCCCGATGTAGAACCATTAAAAAATTCTCCAACTGAAATAGCATCTGCTTCAGTAGTTAATAATGAATATGGTAACTCTGTTTTAAGGGCAGGTTTATTGCCTTTCTGGCAAGTGAGAAGTGATTCTAATATGGTTATGGATAACAGCGGTTTAGGGGCGAATCCAAATCAAAAGATATCTAATCGTTCTCCAATTATTAAAAATGTCAATACTGATGAAATGCACCTAGATTTTGAAGAAAAATATATCTCTTTTATTAAAAGTAATGTTTTACTAAATAATGCGGCTGTTTCTGTAGCACATTATCTTACAGATCTAAAAGAGGGTTTTGAACATTTCTATAGGTTTATATTGACTAATAAAGTGGAAATGCTTTCCAAAAATTCTATTCTCGAGCAATTTAAGAAATGTCAAACGCGGTACATTTTTAGAAATACTACGATTTATAATGCTTTTTTATATAATTTATCACTGCCTGAATCATTAACTGACGGGAATAAATTCCGGCTTGAAATCGATAAATTAGGACGCATATTCAATGTGGTTAACAGAAAACCCAAGGAGTGGGAAGTTTTTATATGTGAAATACAAGCACTAAAGAAATTAGATTTTCCTCGTTTTGTAAGTAAGCCGGACAGTAGGTCACTATTCTTTGAAAAAAAGTGTTTGAAACGTAATTACTTTACAGAATCCAGTTATAGTCGGGTTATTTCACAAATAAAAAAAATGGGGCTGAAAGACTTATTAACCCAAAAGAGCCTGATAACAGGTGTTTTTCATGCAAGATTTGAGGGGCTTAATATTAAATCTGAAATTAATTATAAAAAGGAAATCAACATAAGTAAGAAAAAATTTGGGAAAACTGACTACATTAATCTTGCCATTAAAATAGGTGATGAGGTTGTTAAAAACGCATATAAAAATAATAAGGAAAACATTAGTTGGATTGGCATGAGCTATTTTCCCCATGTCGAAAAATATCACTATCGCCCATTAAGCTATAATTTATATGATGGAACCTGCGGTATTGCTTTATTTTATGCAGCATTGTTTAAAGTAACAGATAACAATTCTTATAAAAACATTTGTTTAAAATCTATAGCGGAGCTTAGAAGTGTCATCAACACTTATAAAACCA
>JANMAV010000087.1:0-21023 GCA_031360055.1 Ferruginibacter sp. | reverse complement strand
AGATACTGTACCTGCGCTTGGCTTAGAAAATAAAATTGCTGAAAATAGTGATGGAGATAGCAAAAATGTTTCTGTAAAAAAAGATTACGAAATATTTATAACGGTAAAGTAGTCGATTGGTGAAAATTGGAATTGGGTTTTAATCTCTGCGTAAACTCTTTTTACTCAAGTTCTCTGCGGTAAAATGTAATTGATTCGTAAAAAGAAAGGCTGTTACAATAAATACAACAATATCTTATTATTTTATTACCATAATACAAATGAAAAAATCAACCACTATACAACTAATTTTAATTACGGCTGCCTTAGCCAGTTGCCAACAAAAAAAACAAGAACCAGAGTGGGGAAGCGGAAATAAAACTTATGTACGTGGCGATAGTACTGCACCTTACACAAGAGCACACCACGGCAATGGTATGCTTGGTGTAGCGCTTTGGTACTATGCTTTTAGGCCGTATGGCAATTACAATAACGGTAGCTATAGTAGGAGTGGCTATTACTCAGGTGCAATAAGCAGCAGGGGCAATATTGGTAGTAATGGGTATAAAGGCAGTGTAACTAGAGGGGGTTTTGGTAGGGGAGGGTATAGTGTGGGGAGTTAGATAATACAGTAAAGAATTATCTATTTACTGTAGTAATAATGTAGTGTAAAACTTTAAACCATCAACTATCAACCATCAACTAAAAAATAATGCAGCGTATAACCACCACCCCTCGTAACAATTGGCAACATGCCGTAGAAAACCTTGGTTTTGGATTTCATACAACCGATGTGCCTTATTGGGATGAATCAGCTTATTACAGTTTTACTATTGCCGAAATTGAGGCAATTGAAAAAGCAACCAACAGCCTATGGCAACTGTGTTTGCAGGCAGTGCAGCATGTAATAGATAATAAATTGTACGCCAAATTTTGCATACCACAGCACTTTATTGCGTATATAGAAAATACTTGGAACAACGATGTACCAAGCATTTATGGTCGCTTTGATTTGTGCTATAAAATCGGGCAAATAAAAATGCTGGAGTTTAACGCCGATACCCCTACAAGTTTATACGAAGCTGGTATTGTGCAATGGTTTTGGTTGCAAGATTTTGATAAAACTAAAGACCAGTTTAACAGCATACATGAAAAATTAGTAACTTATTTTACATACCTAAAAGTGTATTTACAACCAGGCATTTTACATTTTACTTGCCTTAAAGAAACACTCGAAGACCTTACCAATACTGAATATATAAGAGATTGTGCCATGCAAGCAGGCATTGAAACTAAACTTGTTTTTATAGTTGATATTGGCTGGGCAGCAGATGAAAAGCAGTTTTTTGATTTGGAGAATGAGCCTATCAAAAACATATTTAAATTGTACCCTTGGGAGTGGCTTGCAAATGATGCTTTTGGGAAAAATATTTTGGAAGATACCAATCATACTTTTTGGATAGAACCTAGCTGGAAAATGATTTTATCTAACAAAGCCATACTACCCATTTTGTGGGAATTGTTCCCCGAAAATGAATACCTTTTGCCAGCTTTCTTTACCGATAATGAAATGATGAACTATGTAAAAAAACCCATCTTATCAAGAGAAGGTGCCAATATAGAAATGGTAAAACATTATGGCACGGTAGAAAAAACCAGCGGCGAATATGGCCAAGAAGGTTATATATACCAGCAACTATTTGAGCTACCAAATTTTGCTGAAAACTACCCCGTAATAGGCAGTTGGATAATTGGCCAAGAGGCAGCAGGCATAGGTATTAGAGAAGCTAATAACTTAATAACAGATAATAAAAGTAGGTTTGTGCCACATGTAATTGAATAGCTTATTTACTAATCAATTATTTTTACTTTTTCAACACCATTTCTTCCATAAAATGTAGGGTAATACATAAGCTCAACTTTTGCTGGGTTAAGGGTATAATTTCCTTTGTACCTCGGCTCTAATTCTATCTCAAAAATATGGTTGCCTGTTTTTAAAAATTCTGTAAAAAGGAGTACTTTATTTTTATAAAATTCCTTAAAAATACCATAATCATTGTTGCTTTTATTTGCATAAATACAACCTGCTGGTATTGGTATTTCTAGCATTAAAAATTCGGCATCTTTAAGTGCTTGAACATTTACCTTCATAGTAATTTTTTGGCCAGCTTTTATTTCGGTAACAGGTTGTTTGTTTTTGAGAAAGCTTGTAGTTATTACAAAATTATTATTTACAGGTATAGGGTTGCTGTTAAATACTTGTTGGTTTGCCGTAAAATATACCATACCTCCGCCAGTATTTTGTATGGCAATATTCTTAATATTATTATTTTTTATAGCAGCTTTGTAAGGAAATGTTTTAATGGTATAACTTGTATCACCAGTAATGGCAAGGCTTGCAGGGGTATTAAAGTTTTGTTGCTGTGCCAGTATTTGCGGCAAAATAGTTTGTATTATACTGGCTACTTCAACCGTGTTACGCCAAGTGTTACCTTTTTTAGTTTCAATAAAGTATTGAATTATTGAAGGCAATAAATACTTATAAGCACTATCATTTTTTAAAACATTATAGGCCAATACAGTAGTTGCATTTGCATTGCTGTACCAACGGTAATTATCATTGCCCCAATACAAGCCGCCTAATATAGTTTGTTTTTTATAGGTTAATAAACTATCTAATTGTAACGTGTATTTTTTATGTGTATTTTGTAAAATTTGTACCTGTTGCCATTGTGCATGCCTAGGCAAAGAATCAAAAGCAATAGGCATTAACCACTTTGCATAATCTAATTCATGCTTACCCTGGCTTAAGGTGTATAACGCCGCTACCAATTCGTTTTTAGGCAATGATTGTAATTGGTTTTGAAGGTAAATAAAACCATTTCTTACATTAGTTTCTACCAATGGGTTTGCCCTAAAGACTAACAAAATATTAATGATATAATTTGTAATATAAAAATTACTTTTTCCATTTTCCCACCATGGCCAGCCTCCATCAAAATTTTGTTCTTTTTGCAGTTTAAGCAACAACTGATCTATAATTTTTTGGTTATAAAAAGGAAGTTTTAATGCAGCCTTAATTTGTTTTTCATTTTCTAAGCCTGATAGTTTTGATGCTGTTTGCTCCATACAAGCAAACGGATAATTCTTTAACTCCTCTAAAGCTAGGAGCAAAACATCTAACGTATTATCTTGAGCATACAATTTTATTTCTTTACTGCCTTGTATTGCTTTAAATTGTACGGTTGTATCATTTTGCAATACCCAAAAATTGCCTATGGTTTCGTTGGTTCCTATTTTAAAAACAGGAATTTTTCTTTCTTCCCCATCTTTAAAACCAGAGTTAGTTTGTAGTTTAAAAGCTATAGTTGCTGTATCAGTATTGTAAATAGTTATTGGTTGCTCATTAATAGTAGCATCATTACTTTTTAAAGTATTTTGTATTGTAGGTAATGCAACATTATTTATAAAAAAATTTCCTGTACTTTGGTATGTATCTGCAGTATGGTTAAGGCTTTTACCAATAATTATTGAAGTATCAGCTTCTATTAAAAAAGTAGGTAAATTAAGTTGCGCTACAATTGGCTTTACAGCTTGGGTAAAAACGTTTGCTAAGCCAATACGCCTCCTTTTATCCATGGCTACAAAATAGGTTTGCCAACCCGTTACGTTATCAGGATATGTTACTGAAATTGTTGCTTTGCCACTATTATCTGTAAAAAAATTAGGCTCCCAAATGGCATAGTCTTTAAATATTGTACGATCTTTTTTTAATTTTGTACTTACCATTACGGCACCATTTGCCCCATCTGGTCCAAATAGTACAACTGCCTGCTCAGGTTTAAGTATGGTAATACTTTCAATATCGTTAGGGTTAATACTATTTAAATTGCCTAATTTATTTACTATACCATCAACTACCAATAGCGGTTGGTTATTGCCGGTTAAACTCCTAATTCCCCTTAAGGTAATTTTAGTATCGTTAAGTACGCCATTGTTTGTTGTTTGTATTAACAAGCCTGATACTTTTCCTGTAAGTCCATTTTCTAAATTTACTGTTTTATTTTGAAAAAGATCATAACTACTAACTCTTGCAGTAGAGTAACCAAGTTGCTTTGATTGACGTTGTAAACCTAGTCCCGTAGTAACTATTACAGTATTTAATTCGTTTGCAGAGGCTATGAGTAAAGTTGCTTTTACAAAATTATTTTTTTGATACTTTCCATTAACAATAATTTTTGTACCATTATATCCTAAAGCGGTTACTTCAAATACATACTCACCAGCTTTTAAATTTTTACAAAAAAACTGCCCATTTTTATCGGCACTAAAGCCAATGCTATACCCAACAATATAAATAGTAGCAAAGGGTACGGCTATACCAGTTTTGTAATCTACCACACTGCCAGATACAGTTATGCCATTCTCAGCATCAAATAAAATATTGCCTTTTTGTAATGCTAAATATTCATTGGTAATACTTTTTTGTAACTGCTTCACATTGTGGTCTACTGGTTTTGCCGTTTCTATTTCGTACAGTAATTGGCTTACCACAGGGTGGTTTTTGGTAAAAGGTAAACCGTTTGTTTTTACCACAGTAGTACCATTAGCTTGTACTATAAAATTGTTTACACACAACGTATTAAAATTATAGCTCACTAATAATACATTGTAGTTACCTGGCACCACATTGTGTAATACCGTATTGTAAGTTAATACACAAGCTATTTTATTATTATCGTTGTTAAATAAAATTATATATCTAAAATTAGTATCAGCTTTGGTTGTTATTTGTATTGTGCCAGTACCTGGTTGGCTGTAATATTTTTCATAATTGTAATTATAGGTAGTATTTAAGTAAAGCTGTTTTGCAGGTATTGGATAACTAATTGTTGGTATAATTGGCAAAATATCTCCATAGTTTAAAATGGTTGCATTGTATATTGGTAATTTATTACTAGTATCATATTTTGCAAACATTGATTTTTTTTCTAACCGTACTAAGTTTTTAGAAAAACTGTATTCGTACCCTGCTTCAAAATTAAACTCAGTATCAAATTTGTATGGGCTAAAAAAAGTTACAGTTGATGTGGTAAAAGGGCCAGCTGTATGTGTTGTATTCCCATTAAGCTGTACAAGTTTTTCGGCTTGCCATAAGTATGCATTATTATTTATTGCATTATTTTTTATTTTTATAGTTGTATTTTCTATTAGGTTAAGCTCATGTACACTCCAATAATTTTTTACTTTTTTTATACTGCTATGTTCTGGTAATTTATCAATATCAATACTAACATCATGTTTGTAATTTGGCTGTACATAAAAGCTATCTATTTCAATATATTTATCAATTGTTCGTATACCTATTTGGGTAATGCCTGGGTACACTGAAAAAGTGTATTTCATTTTATCTGTAACCCCATTATAGTATACCAATTGCCTGTTTATATACAACATATATATTTCTATTGGTTTGCCATTATCAAGTAAGTGTACTGCCAATTGTGGTACAAAATTTTCAATTGGCGTTAAGGCATCGTAAAAGTTTTTTGTAGGGAAAATAATTTTATAAAATTCCATAGTATCTAGGCCAAATTTATTTAGCCATATCCTATTTTTACCAAGCAAATATTTAGTAGGTAAAGAGCTAATATTAGCATTTTCATATTCGGCTCTATCAATAAACTTTTTACTTTTATATTTTGCCAAATAAGGAGGCATACCAATTTTTATATCTTTTTTAAATTGTTTATTATATGAAACTGCAGTAAGGTTAATTTTAGCTGCTGGTTTGCCCTTATAATCAGTAACTGTAAGCTGTATACTATCTTTTTGGCCTGGATATACTTCTGTTTTAGCATTTACTTTAATGTTTAAAATTTTAAAAAGTAATCCAATGTTTTCTTGTTTTTGTACCTCATTGCCAGCCCAATAATATTGCCACCTTACCACATACATTTGCCTAGGGTTTGATACTGTTTTTTGCCATTGCATTATATTGCTACTATCACTACCAACTGCAATAATTTGCTGCCCATTTAGTATAGAGTAGTAAACGGGTATTTTATATGGGTTGTATAATTTAAAACCAAAGGTATCCTTATTACTGACTCTTTCAACGTCTACGTTGTAGTTATTTGGAACTATAAACTTTTCATTTATGGAGCTATCTTTTAATAAAAAATTATATTGTTTTGTGAGGTTATTTATTCTAATTTTTTTAGGTAAAACAATAGTGTCAATTAATTTGGAATTTGCATATAGTAGAGCAATATTTTTTGATTCTATTCCGTTTTCAATGTATGTAATTTGCAGGCTATCGTTTAGTTGAGTAGCTACAATCTCCTTAATATTGTAAGCATAACGTATAGTTTGTTTTTCAACATGTATTTCATTATTTGCATTTTTAAAAGTTAATTGTGCTTCTATTTCCAAGTCGGCATTAGGAAAATTTGCAGCAGTAATATCAAATTTTGTGTTGCCATCGGTGGCTAATTTAATTTCTTTTTCGTACAAAGTGTCCTTCACAAAAACAGTATCTCTGTAAGTTAATTGTATAGTTTTTACTACAAGGGTTAAGGTTGCTTTTCCATCAAGCAAGTTTAAGCCATTAGCATCAGTTGCTGCTGCTGTAAAATGTAAGGAGTCGTTACGGTAATATGTTTCTTTATCGGCTTTAAACTTGTATGCTCCAATTTCATCAAGCACATAATCTTCACTTTTAAATGATTTTGCTATAAGTTTTTTTCTATTTTTTGTTTCAAATTGAAGGTTGTAACTTATATCTACAGGTAAAGAATCTACCATTACAAACTCACCAGTGTAAGCCCCAGCAGTAATGGGTTGTATGGTTTCTACTATCTGATCTACATACGTATTTTTGTTGTAGTATTTTAAATGTAAATAAACATTTTGTTTATATTGATTCCATTTTTTATTTACTATATAGGCCTTAAATTTTACGGTATCTAATGGTTTGTATTTTGGTTGGTTTAATATTACATAGCCTGTAGCTCCTACAGATTTATAACCATATTTTTTTTTAAATAATATTTTTACATTGTATGGTATAAAACTTAAAACTTTGTACAGTTTTGTACTTTTATAATTATTCTTTTTTTGTTTTGTTATACTTTCAATAGGGTCTTTTTTAAGTTCAATAATTTGTAGAAGCGTATCGTTTTTTGTTACTACTTTAATTATTGCATCTTCAATGTTTTTATACGTCAAAAAATAAGTTTCTGTATGTATATTTTTTTTTGCTTCCTTGTTTTTAATATATATTGTAGCATCTTGTATAACATTGCCGTTTTTTGAAACAGCCTGTATTTGCACCTGTTTTTTATTGTTTATGGTTACTAAATTTAAATTAGTAACATTAATTAATGACGCTACAATCTCATAATTCTCTACGTGCAACAGTACATAATTCCCTATCTCTAAATTTCCTTCAATTGAATTTTCTTCATTCAATATTTTTGTTGGGTTTTCATTTTCTACATTAGCAATTGGAATTGAATCCCATTTTAAATATTGTTCAGCCTGTGCAGTAGTTATTTTAAAAGCAAATGTTTGCCAACTGCTTTTTCGCAAATTGGTGAAATTGATTTGTGAAAAACAAATAGCAGGAGTAAGTAATAAAGTAAATAAAAGAAGTTTTTTGGTAAACATACAAGCTAGGTTAGTAATATATAGATATCATTTTTTACATAAAGGCTGCATCATGTATATTTGTGCCAAAATAATAAGCAAAATATGTTTCGTTCTCATACTTGTGGCCAACTTAAAATGGCTGATGTACATACCGCTGTAACCCTTGCTGGCTGGGTACAAACCGTTCGTAAATTTGGCAGCATAACCTTTGTAGATTTAAGAGATAGATATGGCATAACACAACTATTATTTAACGAAAGCCACAATGCAGCTCTTGATGCAAACCCATTGGGCAGAGAATTTGTTTTGCAAGTAAAAGGCATAGTTAGTGAACGTAGTAATAAAAACCCCTACTTACCTACTGGTGATATTGAAATAGCAGTAGCCAGTTTTGAAGTGCTAAATAAAAGTATCACCCCTCCCTTTAAAATTGAAGATGATACAGATGGTGGTGATGAATTGAGAATGAAATATCGTTTTCTTGATTTAAGAAGAAATGTAGTAAAAAAGAATTTGGAGTTACGCTATGCCGTTGGTAGAAGTACTAGAAATTATTTGCACGAAAATAATTTTATGGATATTGAAACGCCATTTTTAATTAAAAGTACCCCAGAAGGCGCAAGAGATTTTGTAGTGCCAAGCCGTATGAATGGTGGACAGTTTTATGCCCTGCCACAATCGCCACAAACCTTTAAGCAACTACTTATGGTAAGTGGCTATGATCGGTATTACCAAATAGTAAAATGCTTTAGAGATGAAGATTTACGTGCAGATAGGCAGCCTGAGTTTACTCAAATAGATTGTGAAATGTGTTTTGTAGAGCAAGAAGATATTTTGCAAATGTTTGAAGGCTTAGTACGCCGTATTTTTAAAGATGTAAAAAATATTGATTACACCGAAGTTATTGAAAGAATGACTTGGGAAGAAGCTATGTGGCAATATGGTAATGATAAACCAGATATTAGATTTGATTTGAAAATTACGAATTTAAAAATCCCTAATCATACTTTTCCTTCAAAATTGATTGAAGAGAGAAAACAGAAAGAACAAGTAATAAAAAGTGAATTTGCTGTATTTAACGATGCTGAAACTGTATTAGCTATTTGTGTGCCTAATTGTAGCGAATACAGCCGTAAACAAACTGATGAGCTTGTGGAGTGGGTTAAGCGACCACAAGTTGGTATGAAAGGGTTAGCATTTATAAAGAGTAATAAAGATGGCACATACAAAAGTAGTGTAGATAAATTTTTTAATGAACAGCAACTTAAAGCCATTGCTTCTACCTGCCATGCACAACCTGGCGATTTAATTTTAATTGTAGCCGGTGCTGAAGAAAAAACTCGTAAAGCAGCAAGCGATTTGCGTATGCACATGGGAACTAGTTTGGGCCTACGTAAAGCTGATGATTTTAAACTGTTGTGGGTACTTGATTTTCCTTTGTTTGAATATGCAGAAGATGATAACCGCTGGGTAGCCCGTCACCACCCATTTACATCTCCAAAGCCGAGTGATATTGCCACCATGATAAACAATAACCCAGCAATAGAAAATCCTGCTGAATATTTAAAGCACCCGTATGCAAATATTAAAGCCAATGCCTATGATATGGTGCTTAATGGTAACGAAATAGGTGGGGGTAGTATTCGTATTTTTCAAAAAGAATTACAGCAAAAAATGTTTGCAGCTTTGGGAATGAACGAAGAAGAGCAGCAACATAAATTTGGTTTTTTACTTGGTGCTTTTGAATATGGTGCACCACCACATGGTGGGCTAGCATTTGGTTTTGATAGGCTATGTGCCATTTTAGGTGGCAGCGAAAGTATTAGAGATTTTATTGCCTTCCCTAAAAACAATAGCGGTAGAGATGTAATGATAGATGCGCCAAGCACTATTGATGATAAGCAATTTGAAGAGCTGCAGATTAAGTTAGATTTAAAGAGCTAGAAATGTTTAATTAGTAAAATAGAAATTGCCAATCCACATAAAGGTTGGCAATTTTTAATTAATAATCAATGTAGTTTTACCTAAAATTTACTCCATAAAACTTATAAAGTTTTTTCCATCAAATTTATATAAACCAGTGTTTCTAGTACCTATCCAAATATTTCCATTTTTATCTTCAAACATACTATGTACAAAATATTTTCCCATTCCATCATTAATCGAATAGTTTTTAAAAGTTGTTCCATCATAACACCAAATACCATCTTTACTTTCATAGTTACTATTGCCTTCTTCTCCTGTAAACCAAATGTTTGCTTTTGTATCAGCTAAAATGCAATTACCAATACCTGTTTTTAATGTGAAGTTTGTTATAGTTTTTTCATTCGTTTTTTGTGTAGTTGGGTCATAATATGAGTTGCCATGGCTTCTACCACCAAACCATATTTTTTTATTTTTATCTTCTACAATATACCTAACCCACCCATCAGTATTTGGTTTAAAGCTATTAATAGTTTTACCATCAAAAAAGCAAACACCTTCCATACCCGGTGGCATGCCTGATGCAAACCAAATATTTCCATTTGTATCTTGGTGTATAGCATCTACCATTTTAAGTTGTAGATTTTCTTTGTTTATTACCGTATTGTTTTTTAAAAAATGGGTTAATGATTTTCCATTAAAACAATACATGCCATTGCTTGAGCCAATCCAAATAATATCATTTTTATCTTGCAATAAACTCCAAACTGCATTTTTTGATGATGAAAAGTATTGTTTAAAATTGTTAAAGTCAATATCACTTACAACGTTTATTGGTAAAGTTTCAAATTTTATCGTTTTGCTTTTTTCTGATGTTTTTTTATAGCAACAAAGCCCTTCATTTGTGCCAACCCATATATTACCATTATTATCTTCCATCATACACCAAACGGTGTTGCTGTTTAATCCATTTGCCAATGTAAATTGTGTAAACCCTTTACCATCGTAACTATAAATGCCTTCGCCAGTTGTACCAAACCATATAATGCCAGCCTTATCTTGCAAAGCACAATGAACATTGTCGGCAATGTTTGAGCCTTGGGTTTTTATTAACTTAGGCTGTATTTCTTTTTTAACAATGGCTGCTACATCCTCAATTTTAGTTGCCTCATTTTTTATTTGAGCTGTGCAAGCATCAACAACTATTAATAAGCATAAAATAGCCAGCCATCTTTTTATTAAAAAAATATTTTTCATATTCATTTTATTTACCTCAATATTAAAATTATTGCAAAGCAATACTACTCCCAATTTAATTAAATATTTGATCTGGAATGTACAAAATGTCACCAAAGCTTTTAAAACATTCTATTTTCTCAATTGATGCTAAGAATAGAATTTTCATTTCATAAACTATAAATACAAATAACAATTCATTAAAGTAATAAATTGTAAATTGCTAAAAAAATTTATGATGTATAGGCTTTTCTTACTTATTGCTTTATCTGCTACATTATTTTCATGTAAAAAAGATGACACTTCAACTACCTCACAACCCACTCCAATTGCAGCAAGTTCCCAATTAAATGTAGCCTATGGTACAGCCCAATTGCAAAAAATGGATATTTATTTGCCAGCTAATAGGTCATTAACTACTACAAAAGTATTGGTAGTAATACATGGTGGTGCATGGAGCCAAGGCGATAAAGCAGATATGAATATTTACATAGATACGCTAAAAAAACGCCTGCCAACTTATGCAATTATAAACATTAATTATAGGCTTGCAGTAAATGCATTAACTACTTTTCCAACACAGGAACTTGATGTTAAAGCAGCTTTAGATTATATAATTGCAAATAGCAATAATTATCTAATATCTAATAAAATTGTACTCTTAGGTGTTAGTGCCGGGGCACATTTGGCTTTGTTGCATAGCTACAAAAACAGTAATGCAACTGTAAAAGCGGTAATTGATTTTTTTGGCCCAACTGATATGGCAGCCATGTATAACAGCCCAGCACCGCTTGCTCCTCCATCATCTATAGCACAATTATTTAATGGTGCCACACCCACTAGTAATCCTGCTGCATATATGCAAAGTAGCCCAATAAATTATGTAACTATACAAAGCAGCCCAACATTAATTTTGCACGGTGGTAACGATCCTTTAGTAAAACCTTCACAAGCAACAGCCCTTAGAGATAAATTATTAATTACTGGAGTAAGTAACCAATATGTATTTTACCCAACAGAAGGGCATGGTTGGGAGGGAGCTAACCTCACTGATTCGTATAACAAAATAGAAAGTTTTTTAACTCAGTATGTACAATAAAAAATTATTTCTGTGTTGCATGTTATGTATTGTGTTACTACAGGTAACTGCACAAACATATTTTAAAAATGCACTGCAAGTAAATAGAGATAAATTTTATAGCAATACCGGCATCAGCATAAATAAAGCACTAACATTAACTTTAAACCCAGCAAATGAAAATGCATGGGCAAATGCATTTAACAGTATTAATTTAATAAAATGTAATAGTCCTTTTATAAAAGGCAAAATAGCTTATGCTGTAGCAAACAATAAAAATTGTGGCAACACTTTTAAAATTGCACTCATCGAATTGTTATACAATGAGTACCCTACTCAATTTACAAACGAAGTAAAAGATATTTTTTATACTGCTAATAACGATGCAGTTTTATTAGCCACAGCTGCTACTTATTTATTGCCAACAGCTAACGATACTGCAATAAACAACATGAAACAACATGTAAAATCTACATTTTTAGCTAATACTGATAATGTAGTACTGCATGAACTTTTTGGTACAATTTCTAGTTATAAAAAGCCCTTAAAAATTCCAAACCTAAATGCTTTTTTTACCAAACATTATTTACCAGGCAAGCTTTTAATTTTTAGTGTACAACGTAGCAATAGAGCATACCACGGGCTTGCAATAATAAGGTTACCAAATGGTAGTTTTTTATATAATGATGATGGCAGTTTATTTGCCGTAGGCCAACTAGCCCGTAGTGCAAGCAATATGCCTAGTTATCTAAGCAATGGCAACACCCCACAAGGTATTTTTAAATTTACTGGTTTTGGTAACAGCGGCAGTTTTTTTATTGGGCCTACTACTAACTTGCAATTGGTAATGCCTAATGAAAGTAAACATTGTGCAAATATTGTTGATGCCCTATCAATATTTAATTGTAGTTACGATGAGTATAAAAATTTACTGCCTCAAACATTTAAAAATTACCAGCCTTTATATGGTACATACTATGCTAGCAAAGCTGGCCGTACCGAAATTATAGCACATGGCACTACTATAGATACTACATTTTATAAAGGCAAAACATATTACCCATATCCCCCTACTGCAGGTTGTCTTTCCACTATAGAGTTTTGGAGTGCAACCACAGGTTTTACAACCCTTAGCGACCAAACTTTACTTACCCAAGCTATTAAAAAAAATGCATCAACAAGTGGGTATTTAATAGTGATAGATATTGATAATAAATTTGCTGCAGTTACGATTAATGATATACTTCAATTTATTGATAAATAAAATAAATCTATTAATAATGCATTGATGGTATTTTTAATAAAAGAAATTGCCAATCCTTTTTAAAAGATTGGCAATTAAATAAATTAAAAGTTTTTTATAAAATCTATTGCTTTGTAAACTTTTGTGTTATTACTTCTCCATTAGCAATAATTTTTACAATATAAACACCAGAAGCAAGGCTACTTACGTTCAGTGTTTTTGTAAAGTTGCTATTGGCAAAATTTTCTCTTTTTTGTAAAACTATTACACCATTACTGTTTATTATTTGAATGTTAGCAGTAGTTGCTTTGCTGTTGCTAATTTCAATATTTACGCTATTTTTTGCAGGGCTAGGGTATATGTTATTTATATTAACATTTTTACCGTTAATTACCACTTTTCTAATATCGGTATAGTAATATGAGCCATTGTTTTCCAACAATTTTAAGCGATAATAAAAAGTACCATTTGTACCCCTATCAATGTAACTGTAGTTGTTATTACCCATTGCCGTTACTGTATTTACGTTGCTAAAGCTATTGCCATTGTTACTTTTTTCAACAGTATAGCTTATTACTTTTTGCTCATTTGCTGCTGCCCAAGTAATATTTGTACTACCATTTTTATATTGGGCATTAAAATTTACATTATCTAAACCTAGTACCACACTACACGAGCCCCCCATACTAGGGCCAGCAATACCAATTGCATTTGCATTAACGTTAGCATCAGATGCTCCAACTTGAACCAAAATAGATGATAAAGGAACGCCTGCTAAAGGTGTAACTGTAACAAATATTGTTTCGTTATTACCACAGCCACTAAAACTAGCAGCCCCACCGCCGTTACATTGAGTTTGATCAGTAGATGAGGTAGGTATATTGGTACTACTTAGCTGTAAGCCAACATTATTAAATAATTTTACTAAACCTGCTGCACCTGCTAATCCATCAGTTCTACTTTCTACATCTCCCAACCAAAAGCTAAACGGGGTTGTAATTGGTACACTAAAGTCAAATAAAACACCATTGGGGTTTGCTGCACTAGCACTGTTTTCGCTAAACCTACCATTTACGCCTGGTGTTGGGTATGGTGAGCTTGACTGTATATTACTATTGCCTGTATTAGTAACTGTAGCACCGTGGGCAACTATAGTTCCTTTTGCATTTGCATCCATTATTCTTGCTGTTACAGTTACTGTACCAGTGTATGCTGAGCCATTAGGCAAAAACAATCCACTTAATGTAGCAAC
The DNA here is from genome assembly GCA_031360055.1 of Ferruginibacter sp. GTDB lineage: Bacteria > Bacteroidota > Bacteroidia > Chitinophagales > Chitinophagaceae > Ferruginibacter. The sequence goes on along the minus strand of JANMAV010000087.1, from coordinate 6,659 downwards.
TGTGGTAGATGTAACAGAAAAACTTCCAAAAATTGGGGTATAAACACCACTAGCAGCTATGCATTGGTCATCTAAACTAGCTTGGAAAGCATCATCTTGTTGGCCAGCGGCAGTTTGGCCAGCTACATTGTTAGTTACTGCTGCTGGACTTGTGGTGAAACTTACTGTTTGAGCTTGAGTTATTGTGCAAGCAACAATAGCAAATAAGGTAAAAATTTTTTTCATAATTAAGTTTTATTTATGGCAGTGCAAAAGTAAATCCATCTAATATATTGTGGCATTATATAATTGTTAATAAAGAAAACTTTGGCTACCCTCAAAAAAAAACTGCATCAAATAAATTGACGCAGTTTTTATAGCTATGTATGTTTTATGTACGTTTAAAATATACTAATCTTCTTAATATTTTTTTCATCTACTCTTATAAAATAAGTGCCCGGGGCAACAGATGGTAATTTTACACTAATGTTGTTTGTACCTTTTACAGCAGCAATTTGTTTAGCAAAAACATTCTTACCCATTACATCGGTAATAACTATTTGTTTTGCTATACTTTCTTCGCTAGTAAATTGCAATGCAATTGTACCTGCACTTGCTACAGGGCTAGGGTAGGCCGTAAAAATTTGATTATTAACATTTTTAGAACCGGCAATACCATTTGGCTCTGTTGCAGTTATAAAATTAATACCACTTGTGCTAGCTCTTAATTTGTAACAACTTGTGCTGTTAGCACCATTGTACCCAAATACTTGTACATAATAAGTAGCCGCCACTGTGCTGCTATTGTATTTAATAGTTTCAGCTGTTGTGCTACTATTTTGAGAGATACCTAATTGTGTGCCTGCACTATTGTATAAAGCAACATCATAATCCGCCACTAAATTAGTAAGTGTAATTTGTACTTTAGGGGCTGATGAAGTTGTGGTAAATGTAAACCAATCTTTATCTGTGCTAGATCCAATACGTGCTGTTACATCAACATTTGTAGTAATGGCCTTAGCAGCAGTTCTTGTTTCATTAGCCTCATAGGTATCCGAGCATGTTGGTGTAGTTGCTGCTCCTACACCTACTGCTGTCCATGCATTTGCAGTTTGTGTAGCCTCTACACTTCCTACACCATATAAATCTTCAGCAGCTTTAATGCCACTAGTTCTTGCATCAGCATATTTTGAGGTTGATATTAAATAAAAAGTATTCAGTCTGTAAGCAATTGCTCCTGCCTTATCTATACCAATACCTGTAACATTGTAAGCAGTACCTTTATCATTAGTGCCACTACCACCTACTGATAATAAATAAAACCAATAATTTAATACACCACTATTGGTATGTACACCTCCATTATCAGCAGTACCACTATACCAATAAGTACCTAAGTAAGTATCTGGCTGGCTGTAACTGTTTGGGTTGCTCATGCTTCTAAATGGTGCACTAATATCTTCTCCTATTAGCCAATTTGCACGGCTAGGTCTTGCATAAAACTCTATGGCTGTTCCAAAAATATCACTAAAACCTTCATTCATAGCACCACTTTCAGTTGAGTAGGTAAGGTTAGATGAGTATTGAGTTACAGCATGTGTAATTTCATGGCCAGCAATATCTAAAGCTGTGAGGGGTTTGTAAGTTGCATTGCCATCTCCGTAGCTCATACGGCTACCATCCCAAAATGCATTTACATTATCTGGGTATCCTTGTGCAATTAAACTTGTGTGTACATAGCTCTTTAAAAGTAAACCAGCATTGTTAACGCTATTTCTGTTATATCTACTAAAATAATAGTCATAGGTTTTTTCTGCACCCCAATGTGCATCAGTTGCATATTGATCTTTTGCTGTATTTACATTGTTCCAATTGTTATCAGCATCTACAAAATCAACAGCATTTGCATAGTTAGCACCAGCATTTGCCATATTAAAAGTTTGAATGCCATTGCCACGGCCAGTTTCTCTTAATCTGTATGAAGTTGAGCTTACCTGATCAGTTGTTATGGATTGTGAACCACTGTATGCTGTAACGGCAGTTCCTGGGGCATTTACCGTATGTATAATTTCTCTCTTACCTAAAATTGAACCGTTAATTGCATCTACAAAAATTATATTTCTGCTTACAGGGTAAGCAGCATAAATATCCATTTTATATGCAAGTCTTACATTTTCAGGGGTTACTTCTTCCTCCCCACCATAAAATACTAAAGTTGGTTTTGGGTAATAAGTAGCCGTGTTATCGTTATTATCTTGTTTAAGTAAATTTTCTTCAACAGCTACTTGCCATTTATATTCATTTGCACCTACTTCGGCAATAGCAGCATGTAAAGCATCATCTTTACTTAGCATTGGAGCTGCTTTTAATGATGCTGAAAAATCTTTTATCCATTTTCCATTTTCAGAAATTATTTCATCGCCTTTTACGTGTAATACATACGTGGCATGTTCAACTGGTAAACCTAAGTATGTTTGCTGGTATCGGTAGTGAGTATAACTCAACTCATCTTTGTCAGCTCTTATTAAAATGCTGTTATTAGCTACAGTATTTCCATTATCATCAACTAATACAATTGCATTTTTTACAAATTTTTGTGGTGAGGTTGTAAAGTCAACGCTTTTTGGATACATACCCGGTAAACCTTTTTCAATTTGTTGTGCAAAAGTTTGAGCACTGAATAACATCGCAGTGAGGGTAATTGCCTTAGATAAATTTTTAATCATAATAAAATTGGGATTTAGTTAAAAAATATATTGTAATTTAATATTTATTTAACATTTGAAGAGCGTAAAATTACTCGATTTTGAACATTGGAAAAATGCATAAACTGTTAGTAATAAGTTAGTTTACTGTAGTAAAAAATACTAATTACCGAATTCTCATTCACTAATCTAATAGTACGTATTTGGATATAATTTGCAACTGAAATTTTAATTTTTAAACCATAAATCAGTAAAAATGAAATTATTTTATTTTGTTGTAGTTTCTCTTATTTTAATAAGTTGTAACGGTAATACTACATCAAGTACAGATACAAAAAAAACAACTTCTACATCTAATTCTACTTCTGGTACTGATACTTATTTTAATTTTTCGGTAGATGATGGTAAGGAACAAAATATTAAAACTGACGATGTGCTTACAACCCTACAACCAGCTATTGGAACAACTGAACCAGCAGTTTTTAAAATATTTGCAGGTAATAGCCCCAATACACATGTTATGTTATTAATACCTCAAGATGTTAGTAAACCTTGTACTACACCAACTGGAGCTCCATTAAATGATAAATTATTTGGATCAGCAATTGCACAAGGAAGTGTATCGTTACAAGATTATCCTGAAAAGAATTTTGTTTGGAATAGCTACGATGGAGTGTATGATAATGTAGCCAGGCCAGATGCTGTGGTAATTACTGCTAGTGAAAAAGTTGGTGAAAATTATTACATAACAGGTGCTATTAATGCTATTGTAAAAGATCCAAACCAAAAAAAGGAACACACAGTTGTAGGTAAGTTTAGAGTAGTAAGCGATGATTTTAAATAATTTCTTTACTATTAATTAATACTTAATAAAGTTTGCTACCTACTGTACTAGCAAAATGCCTTTATTTTGTACCTGTGATAAAAAGAATACTTGCACTTTTTAAAAAAGATATGCTGTTGGAGTTACGCCAACAACATACGTTTTATGGCATATTGTTATATATTGCTAGTACTGTATTTGTTATTTTTTTATCGTTGCCAGATAGCCCAGAAGCTACCGTTTGGAACAGTTTATTTTGGGTAATTCAATTATTTGTTTGTGTAAATACTGTTGCTAAAAGTTTTTTGGCAGAAAGTAAGGGTTTAATGCTTTATTACTATACCATTGCATCGCCTATTGAGTTTATAGTTGCTAAACTACTTTTTAATATGCTGCTCATGTTAATTATGAGTATAGTAAGTGTAGCGTTGTTTTATGCATTTTTAGGCAGCCCTGTAGCCAATAGTTTTCGTTTTATAGGTATAGTAATACTTGGCGGCACAAGTATAAGTTTAACTTTTACATTAATGAGTGCAATAGCTGCAAAAGCACAGCAAAATGCAGCACTTATTGCCATATTAGGTTTCCCAGTTATTTTACCACAATTACTATTGTTAATGAGGCTTAGTAAATTTGCCTTTGCCGAAGTTTTTAGAGATGGTGCTGTTTGGCAACTTGTAGGTTTAATTGTAGGTTTAAATATTCTAGTTACAGCTCTTGCAGTTATTCTTTTTCCATATTTATGGAAGGAGTAGGAAAAGCCTATGTTTAAATTAGTAATTAATAATTTATCATTTGTTAATAATGGAATTTTATATATTGTTTATCAAATATTTTTTTTTAAAACTTGATAAATCGTAACTATTCAGTCCTAAAATTAATTCAAATTTTACTGTTAAGACCTTAGGACTATTTTTTACTTGTAAAGCTACTTTACCTACCCTACAACGAAGTTGAACTATGCTCAACATTTGAGTTCACAGTAGCACAAAAGTTTAATCAGGGAACCATCCCTTGCCTGGGATGTAATCAGGCAAGAGGGTGCTTTTTTGTTACTTTTTTGCACAAGCAAAAAAGTAAAGGATATTATTTATAATTAAGTTAGCGTAATATTTAGGAAACTCAAACTATATTTTTATTGACTTTTGATAATTAAATAACTTCAAAATGGCTCTGAGTAATTACAAATAAATGAAAAAAAGAGAGGCTGAATAGTTACGATAAATCTTAGTTATAAAATATTTTATATCCCCAAAATTATATTTTTACAATTTTAGATATCAATCTCCAGATCACTAAAATCCACAATGTACTCCTACAGCATTTCCCTTATCTTTGCGGCGTAAATTAAAAAAGCTTATTAATGCACAAATTTTGGTGGAAAATACTTGCCCTTGCTTTACTTATCTATACTATTGTAGGAGGGTTTTTATTAACTGTACCACGTTTACCTATTTTAAACGAAAGCATTCGCAATTTATACTTTCATGTATGTATGTGGATGGCAATGATGATACTTTTTACCATAAGCCTAGTATATAGTATTAAATACCTTATGGGCTTTAACTATCGAAACGATATTTTTGCCAAAAATTATGCAGCTTTAGGTTCTTACATGGGCATATTGGGTTACATAACTGGTTTTATTTGGGCCAATTATACTTGGTTAACTGATCAAAACCAAAGTATTGCAGGCTTACTTAAAGAACCAAAATTAATAGGTGCAGCTATTGCATTATTAATATATGGAGCTTACTTTGTATTACGTGGTTCATTTACTGATATTGATAAAAGGGCAAGGGTATCTGCAGTGTATAATATTTTTGCATTTGCTATGCTTTTCCCCTCTATATGGATTATACCAAGGCTAGTAGGTAGCTTACACCCAGGTGGGCAAGGTGGCTCCGGTGGTAACCCAGCGCTAAATTTTAAAGATGTTGATATTCGATTGCGTATGGTATTTTACCCAGCAATAATTGGGTGGACCTTACTTGCCGTATGGATAGCTACATTAAAAATACGTTTACAATTATTAACAGATAAAACACTGCTTAATGAATAAAAAATTTAAATTATTAGCAATATGTAGTACAGTTGTTACATTTTGTTTTAACCAAGCTACTTTTGCTCAAACTGAGCAGGTAGCTATGGCAGATACTATGAGGAGTAACGGAAAAATATACGTTGTTGTAGCAGTTTGCCTTACCATTTTATTTGGCTTATTTGCATATGTATTTGTGATTGATAAAAAAATATCAACAGTAGAAAAATTAAACAAAAACATTTAAAATGTCGGATATTTAAATATTCCGTTATTTTGAATCATATATAACACCAAATTATAATAAAATTATCCATTAATTTAAACACTACTTTATGAGTTCAAACCAAACGTACAGTTTTTTTCAAAGTGTAGAAAGAAGCTTTGATAAGGCTGCAAAATTTACCAAATTTGATCAAGGTATTCTAGAGCAAATTAAAGCCTGTAATAGCGTTTTACAAATGCGTTTTCCTCTAAAAAGAGATGATGGTACCATAGAAGTTATTGAAGCTTACCGTGTGCAACATAGCCACCACAAAGCTCCTTGTAAAGGTGGTATACGTTTTAGTGATGAAGTAAATCAAGATGAAGTAATGGCATTGGCATCTTTAATGACTTATAAATGTGCAATTGTAAATGTGCCATTTGGTGGCGGTAAAGGCGGTATAAAAATAAATCCAAAAAATTATTCGGTTTACGAACTGGAAAAAATAACTAGGCGTTACACAGCTGAGTTAGTAAAGAAAAACTTCATTGGTCCTGGCATAGATGTACCAGCACCTGATTATGGTACCGGTGCAAGAGAAATGAGTTGGATTGTAGATACCTACCAATCATTAAAACCAGGCGAAATTGATGCTGCCGGTTGTGTTACTGGTAAGCCTGTTACGCAAGGCGGTGTTCGTGGCCGTACAGAAGCCACTGGCTTAGGTGTATTTTTTGGTATTAGAGAAGTTTGCAATATGCCAGAAGTAATGGATAAATTAAGCCTGCCATTAGGTATAGCAGGTAAAACAATAGTTGTACAAGGTTTAGGAAATGTAGGTTATCATTGTGCCAAATTTTTTAGGGAGTCTGGCGCAAAAGTTATAGGCTTAGCCGAATATGAAGG
>JANMAV010000081.1:0-27896 GCA_031360055.1 Ferruginibacter sp. | reverse complement strand
CATCTCTTAAAAAAACCAATCGTATTATTTTTATTGATGAAGATGTACCGGGTGGGGCTGCTGCATACATGTTTAATAAGGTTATGGAAGAGCAAAAAGGCTATAAATATTTAGATGTAAGCCCACGTACACTTACTGCAAAAGCACACAGGCCAGGCTATGGTAGTGATGGAGATTATTTTGCCAAACCAAATGCTGAGCAAGTTGTAGCAGAAGTTAGAAGTATGATGGAGGAGTAGTTTGGTAGATCTGAAATTAATTGGTTGGCTAGTTGATTTGTTTTTGCTGAGGGCAGCAATTTTTACATGAATAATTACAACACAATTATTTAGATGCAGTAAGACTAGTATTTATAATTTAAAAGTTTAAAATTCATTTGAATTAAACATAAATAATGTGAAACCTTACATTTAAGAAATAATAACTATTGATACTTATAAAATTAATAATTTAATAAAATCTGTAGCATTGCCATAACCAATTCCTAAATTATTATTAATTGAATAGGTACATAGTTTTTAATAATTAACTTTTTTATAGTTACAACATACTTGAGCCTGCACCACTCCCATATAGCCACATCAATAAGTATAATTAGAGCAGTAAACACAAAGCTACCATTAGCTATACAGTTAAAAACATTTTTTGCAAAACAAAAAAAATATGGCTCAAAAGATAGGAAGCAAATAGCTACTCTTTGTTATAATTACTACCGTATTGGTAATTTTTATAATAGCCCATTGCATGAGCAACAAATTATTGATGCTGCTTTTTTATGCAGCACAAGCACTACCAAATTTTTGGAAGTTGTAAACCCAAATTATAACGAAGTAGTAACCTCACCGTTACACCAAAAAATGGTATATATAGGCTTAAAAAATGGTATAATTTTTTTACATAAAAATTTATTAAGTACATGCATAGACAAAGGAGATTTTGAACAATTTTTTATTACACAACCTTTTACTTTTTTAAGGATACGGCTAGGTTTTACAAACCAAGTTTTACAAAAACTTACTAATGCACAAATAAATTATGCAGCTTTACCAAACCAAGCTGTAGCGCTTGTGCAAGGGCAAAAAATTGATACTATATTACAACTAAACACCGAGGCTGTTATACAAGATCATAGCTCCCAACAAGTATTTAATTTTTTGAAAACTAAAACATATTTTCCAACAAATAAAAACCTTACTGTTTGGGATTGTTGTGCTGCAAGCGGTGGAAAATCTATTTTACTAACAGATGTTTTGCAAAATAAAATAACCATAACGGCTACTGATGTAAGGGCGAATATGCTCCTAAATTTAAAAGCAAGGTTTAGGGCAGCAGGCATTAAAAAGTATACAAGTTTTGCAGCAGATTTAGCAAAGCCCCATGTATTTTTAAACAGTACTGCATTTGATATTATAATTTGCGATGTACCCTGTACAGGTAGCGGCACATGGGCACGTACACCTGAGCAGCAATATTTTTATGAGCCTAACTCATTAGCAAATTTAGTTGTATTACAAAAAACTATTGCAAGTAATGCTTTACCTTTTTTACAAATAAATGGTTTGTTTTTTTATATCACTTGCTCAGCATTTGCTGCAGAAAATGAAGATGTTGTTCAGCATCTCCAACAAAAATTCCATTTACAATTGCTGCAAATGGAATATATTAAAGGATATAAAAATAATGCTGATACTATGTTTGTGGCTGTACTTTTAAAAACTGCTAATTAGCTTTTACCACTCGTAGTGTTTGCCATTTTTTATTGTTGGCATAAACTACTACATAATATACTCCTAAGCCTTGGCCACTCATATTTACTTTATTTATTTGAGATACTGTAGCTTGGTTATAAGTTTTATAATAAATACGCCTGCCCGATGCATTGTACATAATAATTTTCACATCAGTTACTGTATCTCTATTTACCGTAATGTTAGTTACATTATTTACTGGGTTTGGGTTTATGCTTACACTGTTTGCAACAATTGTTGGCAAAGGTATTACTGGTGCTATACAAGTAATGGGCATATTTACAGCAAGGCTATCTACATAAAAAGTAGTATCTGCAGCAATATCAATTTTTACTTTATATATGGTTGTGCCTGTAATTGTTGTGGCATTAAAGTCATCAGTAAAACTTACTGTTTTGCTACTAAAATTATTTGTACCAGCTATAGTTTTATATACTGTAAAACCGGCATCGTTACTACGTTTTCTTTCAATTATTATTTGCATAGTACTATCCTGCTTTATGGTAAGTTGCACCGTAGCAGTACATAAATTTGTAGCAATTTGTTTTTTGTATGTTTGTTTTAATAATAAAGCAAACGATTTTTTCATATCGGGTATACCATAGCCTGTTCTATCATTTGGGGCAGTAAATTTATTTGCCGATTGCTGCATAGCATTTAAAATAGCTATGTTATTAAACTCAGGAAAAGCCTGCCATAAACAAGTTGTAAGTCCGGCTAAATTGGGAGTTGCAAACGATGTACCGTTGCTAAAAACTGGGTCACCTGTGCTAGGGTTAGCAACAACAGCATTTCTACCAACAGCTGCCAGGTTTGGTTTAACCCTACCATTACTGCTAGGGCCATAACTACTAAAATTAGCCACATTGCCCAATGTATCTACTGCACCAACTGCCAATACACTATCTCCATCAGCAGGGGTAATAATGTAATGCCATGGACCATTACCTTCATTGCCGGCTGCCACTACTGGCAACATGCCTTTTTTAGCAGCTAAATCTGCAGCAATAGCACTTATGGTTGTGTTACCATTCATGTTAGCATAAGTATAATTTTGAGCAGGATTATCAAACTCAAAATAGCCTAACGAAACACTACAAACATCTACCCCAATACTATCTGATCTTTCAAAACCAGCAGCCAAATTATGTTCCTCAATTTTTGTTTCGCTAGCCACATCTTCTGTACGATATAAACAAAAATTTGCTTTAGGAGCAGTGCCTACAAATTTGTTAGGTAAGTTGGCTCCTATACCACTAAGGCAGTTCATACCATGGGTATCATCTTCATCTACATCGGGGTTATTGGCTACAAAATCCCATGTGTTTAATATTTGATTATTGGCTCTTAAACTATCAAAAGTTGGTAAGGTTTTATAGTGAAAAAAACCAGCATCTAAAATACCAATATTCATATTTTGCCCTCTAAACCCATGATTATGTAAAAACTCTCCTTGGTGTATTTTTATTTGCCCATTGGCCTTGCCATAATTGTAAAAATTTGCTGTAGTGGTTTCTACAAAACTGTTTATATTTTCAGGTATTGTGGTTACAGCACCATCTAAGATTTTATTTACAGGGGTGTTTGTGTTACCTGCACCAAATTGGGCAACAGCTTGTGTACTCATTACAAAAGGCAGGCTATTAATTTTATTTATTGCTGCCATATCAGTTGTACGTATGGTAACTTGGTTAAGCCACTTACTAGCATTTAAAATGGTAACAGCACCTGCTAAGCGTACACTATCAATATATCTTGGGGTAACTGGCAAATCTGTACTATCCAATGCTATGTTGTACCTAGTACGCCTATCTATAGCCCTTTGGCTGAGGTATTGTATTGGGCTAGCTAAACTAAATGGGTTAGTTCCTTTATTTGTAAAACGTACTATATATCGGCTTTGGGCATTTACATTTTGTATACAAAACGTGAGCAAAATAGTAAGTTGAAATATTTTTTTCATAAAAACAGATTGGATAAGTATTTTGAATAATATTAATTAGTAAAGTTAACTAATATGTATTAATGTTTTATGATGGGTAGTTTTATAGTTGACATTGTGTAATCAATATTTTCTTAAGTTTTTAAACAGATATTAAAGTAGTAGCAGTTTTTAATATGTAACTCCAAAATCTCTATCAAAAATTGGTTTATTCAATACTATTTTACAACAATTAACAACATTTAATAATTTGGTTAGAGAAAACATCAAAAACTTTAGCTATCCTCAACCAGCATCTGCAACAAAACTTTTAATAAACCAATTGCCCTTCTGTTTTACTAGTTTAAAAGTTATTACTGATGTAAATGAACCTTCGTTGTTTGTAGCAATTATCAAAGCCTCACTTTCTGAAACTTCTTTTTCAATGATATTATACATTCTATTTTTACTTTTTGCAATGGATTCTTGCTTTTTTGTTTCACTAAAACCATTTGTAAAATTTTTAATATTGTTAAATGCAGCTACATTTTCTTCATTTTGTAACAGCAATGAATTTGCTTTTTCAAACTCAAAATTATCAATGGCAACTAAGTATTCGTATACCGTACTTTTAGGGCTGTTTGTATTATTGCAACTTAGTAATATCAAAAAGCAACTTAGGGTAAGTAAAAATGTTTTCATTTAATCAGTGTTATATTAATATTTTCTATTCGCCATCATAGGCCCATTTTATCCACATACTACCCCAAGTAAAACCACCACCAAACGCTGCTAAAATTAAATTATCGCCTTTTTTAAGCTGGCTTTCCCAGTCCCAAAGGCAAAGCGGTATTGTTGCTGCTGTGGTGTTGCCATACTTGTGTATATTAATCATTACTTTTTCTTTAGGCAAACCCATACGGTTAGCTGTAGCATCTATTATACGTAAGTTAGCTTGGTGTGGTACTAGCCAGGCAATATCATCTCCAGTTAGGTTATGTTTTTGCATAAGTTCATAACTAACATCTGCCATTTTTGTAACTGCAAACTTAAATACTGATTGGCCCTCTTGGTATATGTAATGCTCTTTTGCCAAAACAGTTTCCACGGTACTAGGTTTTAAAGATCCACCGGCTTTCATGTGTAAATATTGGCGGCCACTTCCATCACTTTTTAAAATGCTATCTTGTATTCCATCGTTATCCAAGCTAGGCTCCAATAAAACTGCAGCAGCACCATCGCCAAATAAAACACAAGTTGTACGATCAGTATAATCTACAATACTGCTCATTTTATCTGTACCAACTACAATAACTTTTTTGTACCTACCACTTTCTATAAAAGCTGCACCTGTACTAAGTGAGTATAAGAACCCTGAGCAAGCAGCCTCCAAATCAAACCCAAATGCATTTCTTATCCCTACTTTGTCGCAAATAATATTGGCAGTTGCCGGAAACATCATATCAGGCGTAACTGTAGCACATATTACACAATCAATATCTTCAGCAGCTGTACCTGTTTTTTTTAATAAACTTTTAATTGCCTCAGCACCCATATCGCTAGATGCTAAACCTTCGCCTTTTAATATTCTTCTTTCGCTTATACCGGTTCTACTTTTTATCCATTCATCATTAGTATCTATCATAGTTTCTAAAACGGCGTTGCTCAATACAAATTCGGGCACATAGCCTCCAACACCTGTTATGGCAGCTGTAATTTTTTCCATTCTTGCTAAAATTTAGTTATTTATTAGGTTAGTTATATGGCTGTAAATATAACCTAATTGTACAATATTGTTTTTTTTAATGGCTGTGTTGCATTTATATGTGCCTTATAATTTGGGCATGTATCATAATTTTTTAAGTAGATATGGTGGTGAGCTTGTCTAAACATGGCATATACTTCAACATTTAATAATTTATCAATGTTGGCAAGCTTAATTTGGCAATTTATTGAATTTTGAAACAGCCACATTTATTGCACTTTGCAATTGCTAGATTGAGGGTATACAATTATTCAACAATTAGCTGTTATTAAAGCTAAAAACCTTATTTTCGTACACTATTTAAAAAAAGACATATGTACGCTTACCTTAACGGTAAATTTAATAACAAAAGTACTACTCAGCTATGTGTTGATGTACAAGGTGTAGGGTACGATGTGAACATTACTTTAAATACCTATACGGCTATTCAAAACTTAACCGAAGGGAAGCTTTTTACGTACCTTCAAATAAAGGAAGATGCCCATACTTTATATGGCTTTTTTGAAAAGGAAGAAAAGGAGATGTTTGTGTTGCTAATTAGTGTATCTGGGGTTGGTGCTGCTACTGCAAGAATGATGTTATCATCCCTACGACCAGATGAAATTATACAAGCAATTACCAGTAATAACGTAAGAGTTATTGAAAGTGTAAAAGGGATTGGTAAAAAAACCGCTGAACGATTGATTTTGGAGCTTAAAGATAAAGCAGCTGCTAGAGGTGTTAGTGCAGCAAGCAGCCAAAGTTGGGAAACAGGTGTCTATACAGTAGAAAAAGATGCTACAAATGCATTAGTAGCTTTAGGTATTGCACAAAAACAAGCAGAAATAGCCGTTAGGAAAATAATTGCTACAGAGCCTGATATAACAAAATTGGAAGACCTGATAAAAAAAGCCCTTAAAGCCATTTGAGAACAGTTTTACGTTAATTATTATCTTAATGTCGCTTATCAGAAAAATTATTAGTACACTTTTAGTGTGCATTGCAGTGCCTGTATTATTTGTAAGTGCAAATAATAAAACCCCCCCAAAACTTTTTTTCCCCCCTTTATTACAACAGGTTAGAGATACACCACCTGAGGTTCTGCGTTATCCAATAAAAGATAGCAGAAATGATGCCACATCAGCTAATAATAGAGGTACATATTATTTACCAAACCCTAGTAACATAACTGACTCTGTGGTATATAACCCCATAAACAGAAGTTATACTATTTACGAAAAAATTGGTAATAAATACTATAAAACCCCTACTACATATAGCTTTAACGAATATTGGGCTTTACGAAACAGGCAAGCTGAGATGGCGTATTTTCAAAAAAGATCTAACACTACCAATTTATTAAATAGAGGTAAGTTTTTAAAACCAAAATTATCATTAACTGATAATCTTTTTAATAGGCTTTTTGGTAATGGTAAAATTGATATAAACCCACAAGGTAGTGTAGATATTATTGCCGGCTACCAAGGCCAAACTATAAATAACCCTACCCTGCCTGAAAGAGCCCGTAAAAGTGGAGGGCTTGATTTTAACTTAAATGCACAACTAAATGTAAACGCTAGTATTGGTGATAAACTTAAATTTCCTATAAACTATAACACTGTTGCTAATTTTAATTTAGATAACCAGCTAAAGCTAGATTTTACAGGTAATGATGATGATATAATGAAACGCTTTGAGGCAGGGTCAGTAAGCTTTGCATCTAAAGGAACCTTAATACCAGGGGCACAACAGTTGTTTGGTTTAAAAACACAATTACAATTTGGTAAGCTATATGTTACTACCATATTAGCCAATCAAAAATCGCAAAGGCAAAGTGTAAACTTACAAGGTGCAGCCTCATCGCAAAGTTTTGAAATACGTGCCGATGAATATGAGGAGAATAGGCACTTTTTATTGTCGCAGTATTTTAGAGACAATTTTAACGGCATAATGAAAAATGCCCCAGCCATTAATAGCCCCATACAAATTTTAAAATTACAGGTGTGGGTTACCAACCGTAATGGTATTACCACTGAAACTAGAGATGTAGTTGGCCTTATGGATTTAGCAGAACGTAACCCTTTTTTACAACCACCTACCGTAAATGTTTTAAGCAACCAAGCCATACCTACTAATGGTACCAATGATTTGCTTACCAAAATACGTAACCTGCCAGATGCCCGAAACCCTGCTACTATCTATAATAATTTAACCAATACATTAGGGCTAAAGCCAGTGCAAGATTTTGAAAAAACTTTTGCCCGTAAGCTAGATAGTAATTTATACGTTTATAACAGGCAGTTAGGAACTTTATCGCTTAGTGCACCCTTACAAACTGATGAGGTACTTGGAGTAGCGTACCAATATTCATTTAACGGAAAAATATTTCAGGTAGGTGAGTTTAGTGAAGATGTGCCGCCAGATAGTAGCACGGCAACACAAAAAGTTTTGTTTTTAAAATTGCTAAAAGCAACATCACAAAGGGTAAACTTACCCATTTGGGATTTGATGATGAAGAACGTGTATTCAGTTGGATATGGTGTATTAACCCCATCTGACTTTAAGTTGAATGTACTTTATGAACAACCGGGCTTAGGTGCAAAAAGATATTTACCCTTTGGCGATAAAAACCAAGGTGCCCCAATACTTACTTTAATAAATGTAGATAGGCTAAATAGCCAAAATGATCCTCAACCCGATGGTGTATTTGATTATATTGAAGACTACACTGTGTACTCTCCATATAGTAGAGTTGTGTTTCCATTACTTGAGCCTTTTGGTAAAGATTTAGCACCACAAATTTACAATACCGTACCAGCAAATGCTGGAGATACACTGTTTTATGCCTTATACGATTCCATAAAAGCAGTTGCCCAACAATACCCTAATTTAAATAGGTTCATTTTAAAAGGGTCGGCAAAAACATCAGGCTCATCAGATATTAGTATTGGGTACAACATACCCAAAGGCTCGGTAAGTGTAAGTGCTGGCGGTAGGGCATTGCAGGAAGGTGTAGACTATGATATTAACTATGATTTAGGTACTATAAAAATTATAAACCCAGCTATAACAAACTCTGGCTTACCTGTACAAGTTAATTTTGAAAACAATGCCTCGTTTGGTTTACAGCAAAAATCATATTTAGGCTTACGGTTAGATTATCAGGTAAAAAATACCTTAAAAGAACAATTATCAGTAGGTGGTACTATTGTTAGGCTTAGTGAACGTCCATTTTTTACAAAAGTAAATTTGGGTGAAGATCCGATAAGGAATGCCATGTATGGCTTAGATGTAAATTATAAAAAAGATTTACCAAGGCTTACAAAAATTTTAGATAAACTTCCTTTTTACAGTACCAAACAAATGAGTACCGTAAATGCTTATGTAGAAGGTGCTATGTTAAACCCTGGCCATGCTCCACAAATTGGTAAAGGCTCCAACGGGGTAATTTATATTGATGATTTTGAAGGTAGTAAATCAGGTATTGATTTACGTTTTCCATCCATAGCCTGGGGTTTATCAGCAGCGCCACTAGGTGCTACTGCTCGTTTTAGCAACAACGAACTTTTTCCCGAAGCAAGATTGAGCAATAATTTAGATTACAATAAAAACAGGGCAAAACTAGCTTGGTATCAAATAGAGCCCGTATTACAACAACTTAGGGCAAGCAACAACCCAATAACTGATGCTAATTTATTGAGTGATCCAAGAGTGAGGCAAGTATACCAAAAAGAAATTTTTCCTCAACGTAGCGTAGGCTTTGGCGAAAGTATTTTACAAACATTTGATTTAGCTTACTACCCAAAAGAAAGAGGGCCATATAATTTTGACAATGCAGTTGGTAGTATAAACCCACAGGGTAATTTATTACAACCAAACAGGCGTTGGGGTGGGCTTCAGCGTAACATTGACCAAACTGATTTTGAAACTGCCAACATAGAATTTATTGAAGCATGGATACAAGATCCTTTTATACTCAACCCAACATCTACCGGAGGTAAATTATATTTTAACCTTGGTAACATTAGTGAAGATGTGTTGAAAGATGGTAGACGATTTTATGAAAATGGTATATCTACCCCAAATGCGCCAGCTACTATGGATAGTACCGTGTGGGGCCGTGTACCCCGTAACCCAATACAGGTAACCAATGCATTTAGCAACAACCCAGAAGATAGAAAATTTCAAGACATTGGGCTAGATGGCTTAACGGATACTGCTGAGGTAAGGTACAGGCAAGCCTATTTAAACGGTATTGCTACTAACTTCGGTGTAAATTCTTTAGCATATCAAAATGCATTATTAGACCCATCAAGCGATGATTATACCCATTACCGTAACACTAACTTTAGACCTACAGATGGAATTTTAAAAAGGTATAAAAATTATAATAATCCAGAAGGTAACTCTCCAATAAGTGATGGTGGAGCCTTTAGCTCAGCAGCAACATTATACCCCGATGCTGAAGACTTTAATAGAGATAATACCTTAAACGAAACTGAAGAGTACTACCAATATATAGTTGATTTGAAACCAACTACAGCACCAGAAATGCAGATTGGTACTAATTATATAGTAGATAAAAAGGTTGTGCCCATTACGCTTCCAAATGGTACAGTACGTAACGAAACTTTTTACCAATTAAGAATACCAGTAAACAGTTTTGATAGAAAAGTAGGTAACATACAAGACTTTAAATCTATCCGATTTATACGTATGTTTATGACTGATTTTGCTGATACCACAGTAGTTCGTTTTGCTGAATTAGAACTTGCCCGTAACATTTGGCGTAGGTACAAATTTCAAGTAGATACTATTGGTGCATCTGTACCTGCAACTACCAGTACATTTAATATTGGTGCAGTAAGTATTGAGGAAAATGATACAAGGCAACCATTGCCATATCGTACCCCAAGAGATATACAAAGGCAACAAACTCAAAGTAATAATGGGGTAAATTTATTACAAAATGAGCAGGCTATGACATTACAATTTTGTAATTTAAATCAATTTGATACCAAAGCTGCGTTTCAAACTTTTGCCAATAAAGATTTAAGGCAATACAAAAAATTACAAATGTATCTGCATTCAGAGCAGACCAAAAACTCAGGTATAAATTTACAGGATAAGGATTTAACGGCTGTTGTAAGAATAGGATCTGATTTTATAAATAACTATTATGAAATAAGAATACCATTGTATAACACTCCATTAGATGCTGCTACCAAATTTGGACCAAATAGTGATAGATATAACGATACGTTATGGAACCCAAGAAACTCACTTAATTTAGATTTAACTCAGCTTACCAAAATTAAACAACGTAGAAACGGCTCTAGCTCATCGCTAAGCCAAATATACAGAGAGTTACAAAGTAATGGGCAAACATACGCCGTGTTAGGCAACCCTAACCTTGGCGAAGTAAAAGGTATATTGGTAGGTGTTGAAAACTCAAATGTAGAAACTGCTTGTGGTGAGTTATGGGTAAATGAATTAAGGCTATCATCGTTAGATGAAAAGGGTGGATATGCAGCATTGGCAAGAGTAGATTTTACATTGGCAGATTTAGGTACACTTTCACTTTCGGGCAATATGCACACACAAGGCTTTGGTACATTAGAGCAAAGGGTAAATGAAAGATATAGAGATAATTTTGTACAATTTGATGTGGCTGCAAACCTTGATTTAGGAAAATTAGCACCAAAAAAACTAGGGTTACAAATACCAACATTTGCAAGTTACTCTCAAACTGTAAGTACACCAGAGTATGATGCCTATGATTTGGATGTAAAACTAAAAGATAAATTAAAAGCTGCACCAGCAAACCAAAAAGATTCCATACGTAAAACTGCAGTAGATTTTGCCTCTATAAAAACGGTAAACTTTACCAACGTACGCAAAATAAAGACCAACGGCAAAAAGCCTAAAATTTACGATATTGAAAACGTAGATGTTAGCTACTCTTACCTTAAAACAAGTAACTACAATCCATTAATTGAGTTTAATGATGTTACTAGGCACAGGGCTGGTGTAGGATATAATTTTGCACCACAACCAAAATTTATTACTCCATTTAAAATGTTATTCAAGAAAACAAAAACACGTTGGTTTGATTTAGTTAAGGAATTTAATTTTAACTACATACCTTCTCAAATAACGTTTAGGGCAGATTTACAAAGGCAGTTTGGTGTAATAAAACCTCGTAGCCTTGGTGGTGATAAATATAAAACACCCGAAACTTACGATAAGTATTTTATTTTACAGAGAGATTATATTTTGCTTTGGAATTTTACAAAATCATTGAAGTTTGATTACACAGCCCGTAACAATAGTAGAGTAGATGAACCTGCTGGCAGGTTAGATACCAAAGCAAAAAAAGATACGGTATTTAATAATTTATTAAAGGGTGGAAGAAATACTGTATTTAACCAAACTGTAGCTTTTTCATACACGTTACCACTAGCTAAAATACCTGCATTTGATTTTGTAATTGCAAACATTAAATACCAAGCAACGTATGATTGGATAGGAGCAAGCAGGTTAGCAGTAAACCTTGGTAATATTTTACAAAATAGCCAACAAAAAGAAGGAACTGTACAAATGGATTTTAATAGATTGTATGGTAAATCAAAATTACTACGCCAACTTGATGCACCAAAAAACTTGGAAGATAGAGCTAAGTGGCGCAACCGCTACTCAAAAGTAACGGATAGTGTAACCAACAAAGCTGGGGTAAGGGTATTACGTACTCGTAAAATTTTAGATAAATCGGCAGTGCCTTATGTAAACACTCCATTAAAAGTTTTTGGTAAATTATTAACTAGTTTAAAAAATGTAAACTTATCAGTTTCTGAAAGAGGCAGCACCAGGTTACCAGGCTACACAGATAGTACACAATATTTAGGGCAAAACTTTAAGAGCATGGCTCCAGGTTTTGATTTTATTTTAGGTAAGCAAGTAGATAGTAATTGGTTAAACAGAAAAGCTGCCAATGGCTTGATAACTAAGGATAGTAATTTTAATTATTTATTTCAACAAAATTACGATCAAACAATAGCATTAGCAGCAACTTTAGAGCCTATAAGAGATTTAAATATTACTGTAAATATTAGAAAAACATTTAGTAAAAATTATTCAGAATCTTTCCGATTTATAGATACTAGTGGGGGCCCAAACAAACAATTTATGCACCTTACGCCATACAGTACCGGAGGGTTTGATGTAAGTTATATTGCATTTAAAACCTTGTTTGGAAAATTTGATCCAAACAGGGTTTCTGAAACTTTTAAAACATTCCAAAATAATAGAGCAACACTATCTAAAAGATTAGGTACTAAAAACCCTTATACCCAACAACAAGCTGGCGGTGGCTTGCAAGCTGATGGTTACTACTACGGTTATGGTAAATATGCTGTAGATGTATTGATACCATCATTTATTGCAGCGTATACCGGGCAAAACCCTGAAAATGTAGCACTAATAAAACAAACTGACGGCCGTACAAAAACAAATCCGTTTAGAGGTATTTTGCCTAAGCCAAATTGGAACATAACTTACAATGGCCTAAATAAAATAAAAGGGTTAGATAAAATATTTAATAGTTTTAGTGTATCTCATGCATACAACGGTGGCTTAAGTATGAATGGTTTTACATCTGCCTTATTATATCAAGATGTATCGAGGTTTGGTTACCCATCATTTTATGATACGGTAAGCAAAGCATACATACCATTCTTTTTAGTACCCAATGTTAGTATTACTGAACAATTTTCACCATTACTTGGTTTTAATATGCAATTTACTAACCAGCTAGATGCAAGGTTTGAGTATGCAAAAACCCGTAGCTTAAGTTTAAGTTTATATGATTATCAACTTAGTGAGCAACGTACTACTGAGTTTGTGTTTGGAGCTGGGTATAGAAAAAGAGGTTTGAAATTATTGGGTGGTTTAAAATTACCTAAATTTTTAGGTGGTGGAAAAGAGCTGCAAAATGAAATAAATTTTAGACTTGATTATACAGTTCGTAACAACGTAACTGCTAATAGTAGATTAGATCAGGATAATACTTTTGCAACAGCTGGTAGTAAGGATACTCGTATATCACCCTCAGTAGATTATAATATTAGCAACAGAGTAAATTTGAAATTTTATTATGATCGTACAAAAGTAAACCCTTACATATCTAGCAGTGCTCCTACCACTAATACAAGAGCTGGCGTACAAGTAAGAATATCATTAGCACAATAAAATAAAATTTTGCAGTTTGTAAATTGCAGTAAATTTTAAGCCAAAGAAGACATCTTTTAAAAAGGTGTCTTCTTTTTTTGTTCAATTACAAATCCTTTATCATCCATACCGGGCATGATGTGTGGCCAGTATTACCCATTGGCTTTTGTAATACGGTAAAGCCTGTTTTTTTGTACAGTTTTTGTGCTGAAAGCATATAAGGCAGTGTTTCTAAATAGCATTTTGTATATCCAAAGTTTTTTGCTGCTGTAAGGCACATGTGCATAAGTTTAGTACCCAACCCTTTACCACGAGCTTGTTGTAAAAAATACATTTTTTGTAATTCACAAATATATTCTGGTTCATTTATTAATGGGCCTATACCTGCTGCACCAATAATTTCACCATCACTTTCTATAACATAATAAACTGATTTTGGTGCTGTGTAGGTTTCAAATAAATTAAACAAATATGGATCGGAGTAGGCAGTTCCAATTTTTGGAGCACCCATTTCCATAAGTACTTTTTGAATGAGGTTACCCAAAGCTACATTATCATCAATTTGTATAGGGCGTACGAGCATTTTTTTTGCAAATGTAACAAGGAGTATTTTGGGTTGTTAAGTTTTTTTAAATTAATGGATAAATATTTTGTTAATACATTGTAATTTATGACAAATAACAATAATACCAACCATAATATTAGGTTGGCTGTATTGTTTGTTGACTGATTGTTTTTTTTACTTTGAGGAATATATTTTTTTTTAAAATTAAATTCCCCATAGGTTTACATTTAAACCAATAGTTTAAAACTAAAAGTTAGATGGTATTTTAAAACATAAATTATTATTTGAGTAATTGTTATTTCACTTAAGTAAAAAATTATTTTAATTGCAGACTTATTAGATATAGTTTTTTAATTTATTCTGTACCCAGAAAATCTTGTTGATACAATACCACCACCTCCATTACTAACTATTATGTTAGACGTGCCACCTCCATTAAATTTACCGGCTAATACATATACTTTATCTCCTACATTTAAGTTTAAAGTTGCCATATGGCCATGTGCAGCATTTAGTGTTCCTAATGATGAAAAATCTACAAATCCAACTTGAGAAACTGCTACATTGCTACTATTATCTACCCTAATTTGGGTAAGTACATTATAATCAGTTGTTGCTAATGGCACTAAATACACATCAATATTAAAAACATATAAACCTGCCACGGTAGCTACAAATTCATCATTAGTTGAATTAAAACTACTTGCAGAAATAAAGTTGCCCACACCTGTACCATAATTTCCAAAATGCATTCTTATTGCAGCTGCTCCATCTACTAAAGTTCTATTACTATCCAACCTAACTGAAAAAGATGCAGTACCTACACCTAGGGTTTGCCAAGTAGCTAAACCAACATTATCACTAGTTAATACTTTACCAATGGATGGGGAGCCACCAGTTATTTTCATTTGCCCTGTTACAGTAACATTAATACCATCGTTTTGTAATATGCTATTGCTTACCCAATTAGTACCATTGTTACGCAAAGTTTGTGATGTTGTGCCTGCTGGCAAACCGCTACCTGTAACACCAGTACTACCTGCCGGCTTACCTATTTCCACCCAGGCAGTACCATTATAAAACCAAAAACTATTAGTGGTTATATCAAAAACCAATAATCCTTTTGCTGGTGAGGCTATGGCGGCTTTTTGTGCAGTACTCATTCTTGGAATAAGCACTCCCTTATCAAAAGATTTTACATCAAGCATGGCACTTGGGTTTGCTCTTGTACTATCTCTATTAATGCCTACGCCTACTATTGTTGATGCGTTTTCTACTTTGCATATATTGCTACAACCATCGTTATCATTGGTATTTCCATCATCACATTCCTCTGTTAATTCAATTAAACCATTGCCACAAATATTGGGGGAATTCAAATTATATACCAATGAAAAATTGCCTTTTGAAGCAAGAGAAAAACTACCTACCCTTATAAAATAAGTTCCTGCTGTTAACGTTGTTTGTATAAGCGAATTGCTTCCCGGCCCACCATCATCATCACATATTATATAAGTAAGTGTGCCACATGTACCACTGTATATTGCCATTAGAGGATCTACCGCAGCAGTTCCACCATTTGCTGCTATCCTAACTATTTGTGTACTCGAAATAGTGAAACTATACCATAAATCGTTTATAATACTTCCACATGCAGGTGCTGCAATTGCGGAATTGGTAGCTACAGAGTTGTTTCCAGCAATATTTCCTATTGTGTTACTTATTGTTATTGCACTTGTACATTCATCATTTGAAGGTGCTACATTTTCTATTTGGCAGGTTGAACTACAACCATCTCCATTTGCGACATTTCCATCATCGCATTGTTCTGCACCTGCCGCTGTACCATCGCCACAAATTGTAGAGCAATTACTTGGGTTGCCACTGCAACTGTAGCCTACTTGTACGATACAGGTAGCGCTACAACCATCACCATTTACAAGGTTACCATCATCACATTGTTCAGTACCAACAACAATCCCATCGCCACAAACGCTTGTACAAATACTTGGGTTGCCACTACAACTAAAACCAGTTTGTACTGTACAAGTTGCCGAACAGCCATCCCCATTGGCTGTATTGCCATCATCGCATTGTTCAGTACCAGCTATTACACCATCTCCACATACGGCCGTCATTGTACATACACTTGGCGTACCACTGCAAGTAAAACCAGCTTCTATTTGACAGGTTGAGCTACAGCCATCGCCGTTTGAAACATTGCCTCCGCCTTGGTCACACTGCTCACCTGCATCAATTACTCCATCTCCACAGCCAGCTAAACTCTTTTTTTCAACTGTTGTTTGTGGTTTGTTTATTGTATTTACCAACCCTAATTTGTTGCTCAATTTTTCAATACTGCCAAAACCTTTTATAACTGTGGATGCCCCGGTTGCGTTATCTAAATTAACGATAGTAGGTACCGCATGTATATTAAATTTATCGGCTAATAACCTACCTTCAGCACTTGTAATATCAAGAGCTTGTACAGTATAATTTTTTACCAACTCTGTTATAAATATTGCATTTGCTGAAATTTCGTCATTCATTTTTTTACAAAACTCACAATCAGATTTATAAAAAATTATGATTGTTTTTTGATTTTTTGAAGATGAATTTTTAATACTCTCAAAAAAACCATCACTAGCAAAACAGCTTGCTGTTGCAAGTAAAATTAGGATTGTAGAATAAAGTTTTTTCATTGTTTTGAAAGTTTTGGTTTAAGAAAAGTATTTGTTAGTTAGTTGTAAATAAACATTTATCGTTTAAAAAAATATCTTACATGTAGTTTTATACTATGCCCAGCAAAGTTGTTTTAATTATAGTATTTGAAATATTTATAAATTAGATAAGATTGTTTCAGATTCTGTTTCAACTTTCACTTGTTCAATTTTATCATTGATATTGCTTATATCTATAGCATTATTTCCCTCAAACAATACTACATTTCTTAATACATCGCCATGCTTATTTTTTAAATGAGCAGTGGCTTTTTGATGTATTTTATAAGGAATAAAAATTTTTAACCAAATACTTTTATGAAGGTTTTCTACCATTATTGTAATTCTACTTGCTATCATCATGTACAAATTAATAGCAAGTGCATAAACTAAGTTTAGCCAATAAGTGAGAGGAGGTAAATTATAAGAATTCGGTGTAACTGAAAGAGAAAGCGGTTATAACAATTTAATTTTTTGAAGAAAATCAGCTTTTTTGCGCCTGCTAATTTCTACTCTATGCCCTTGTTGTAGCATAGCATAATCGCCATCATTACTTTTTACAGCTTCAACATAATTTAAGTTTATAAGATGTGACTGATGTACTCTAAAAAAATTATGTGTATTTAATATATCATCAAAATCTTTTAGCGTTTTACTTACAATTACTTTAGGCCTATTTGTAAAGTAAAAATGAGAGTAATTATTATTTGCTTCTACCCGTATAATATCATTACTATTTACTATAAGTATTTCATGAGCAGTGGTAAGGGTAATTTTATGTTTATCAATAGTATTTTTATGGTCTTTTCCAGTTCGCTTTTCTATACATTTTTGTAAGGCATCATACACATCTTGTGGTGATAGTGGTTTTACCAAATAGTCAGCAGCAGCAGCTTTTAAAGCAGGTAGTGCATACTTTTCATATGCAGTTGTAAATATTACATCAAAATTTCTTTCAGGGAAATGCTTCAAAATATCTAGTCCATTCATTTCGGGCATTTCAACATCTAAAAATAATACTTGTGGTGCTAAATTTTCTATTTCATTTATAGCTGTTGTTGCTCTTATATTACTCCCCACAATTTGAATTTGGTGAGCAAACTTTTTTTGTAGCATAGCAATTAACGCATCTACAGCATGTTGCTCATCATCTAAAATATAACAGGTTAGCATATAAATTAAATTTGCAATGGTAAAGTTATGGTAACGGTTGTTCCATCAGCAACATCATTTTTCATTTTATCTTCAATTTGTACAGTAGCTTGTTGTCCCGTTGTTTTCATTAATTTTTCAATTCTTTGTTTGGTAATTTCTATCCCAAGCGATTTATTTTCTTTTTGTTCAGTTTTTTTAAATGATCTACCCACACCATCATCGTCAATTACACAAATTAAATTGCTCTCATTTTTTGAAATATAAATACCTAAATTTCCTTTAGTATTTTTTTTATTTAAGCCATGCCAAATAGCATTTTCAATAAAAGGTTGTAAAATTAATGGAGGTATTTTTACTGGTACATTTATTAGTTCATCATCTATCTTTATAATATAATTAAAGTTAGCATTACTACGCCTATGCTCTAACTCAATATATAATTTCATAACCGTTATCTCTTCCTTTACTGGAATAAATTCTTTTCTAGAATTTTCAAGTATAGCTCTCATTAATTTTGCAAAATTTGCTAAATACTCAGCAGCATCTTCTTCTTTATTTTCCCAAATATACTTTTGTATTGAGTTTAAACTATTAAAGATAAAATGAGGATTCATTTGGCTACGAAGCATTTTGGTTTCCAACTCAGCCATAGTTTTATTTACTGCTGTTTGTTGTTTTTCTCTTTGCTTAATTGCAATTACCCTTTTACGTGCAAAAAACAATACGCCCATTATAAAACAAATAGCTAATAAAGGCCAAAACCACCAACGTTGCCAAATGGCTGGTTGTATATAAAATAAAAACGAGTTGGTGTTACTTACCTTATCATTAAATTTATTTACAGCATACACTTCAAAATTATATTTACCAGGTGGCAGGTTGCTATAGTTTATTGACTTTTTATTTCCTGCTTGTATCCATTCTTTTTCTAAGCCTTTTAAACAATACCAATATTCTACATCCTCCGGGTGGTAATACTCAATACTTGTGTAGGAAATTACAATGTTGTTTTGATAATATCTTAGCATTAAAGGATTTATGGATGTGCTATCCTTATTAAATGAAATTTTATTATTGGACTCTTCAAAATTTGTAAATTGAATGCTAGGCTTATCAACATTACCATGTTTAAAAATACCAACATTAAATTTTGTATACCCACCCTCATGGCCTAAATAAATGTCGTTACCATTAGAACTTAAAGTTTGGTCGTAACTAAAAACAGAGTATTGTGGATTAACATTTATGCTTATTATTTTTTGTGTTTTTGTGTTTACATAAAACACATCTGCATTGCCCCTTCCTATTATATTATTATTTGCATCTTTTGCTAAAGCATATACATAAGTAGATTTTAAATTGCTTGTAGCATCATAATTTATAAATTTATTTTGTGAAGGAATAAAGCATGTTAAACCGGCTGTATTGCCTACCCAAATACTATCATCGTTAGTTAATTGAATACTTGTGCAGCGGTTAAGGCAAGAGTAAGTATCCGTAAACAATTGTCTATGTGCTGTAAATTTTTTTGTACCTACATCAAAACTAAATAACCCATATTTTATACAACTTATCCATAATAGATGGTTACTTTTTTTTATGCTAGTGATCGGAAAATTAGCACCAAAAGTATTTCTCTCTTCTTCAGTTCCTAAAAAATTGCAATTGTATTCCGTTACTTTTTTTGTATTAGTTTCAATATGTAGTAAGCCATTAAAGGTGCCCACCCAAAAGTTACCTGCTTCATCTTCCATAAAACAACTAGCATCGCCGCTATATTGTATTGTTTTTACAAGCCCTTTTTTGAGGGTATAAAAATCTATTGCATTATCTCTCAATGCAACAATATTATTATGTATGGTGGAGTATAATATATCAACATACTTACCTTCTCTACCATTTCCTTTTACTTGCCATTGTTCAATAGTTTTTTTGCTATTAGGGTCAAATATTAATAAGCTATTAAATGGTTGACAAGTTATAGCACATACTAAATTATTTTTTTCATTTTTATAAGGAATAACTTTTTTAAACAATGATGTATTAGTATTTGCGTTGCTTATTAAAAAAGTTTGCTGTTCATTATTTATGCTTAATTGCTTTAGTCCCCTATCGGTACCTATCCAATACGTATTATTATCAGCATATAGTGTGTATACTAAGGCAGGGTAAAAACCAACATTTTCGTTTGTTACTGGTTGAAATTGATATGTAAATTTCTTGAGTATTTTATCAAAAACAAACAATTTTTTGTTGTAAGTACCACAAATTAATTGCTGACCTTGTGTTTCAATATCAAATGGCTGTATACACATTAACTGATCTACAGTAATATTATTTTCATTAATTTTTGCTTTTGCAAATAAGGTAAACTTTTCGTTTTTATCAAGTAGCACTAACCCTTCGCTAGCTGCTATCCAAATACCATCTACATCTACATATGCCCCCATTAAATGGCTTTCCTTATCTACCAATGGTAACTCTACATATTTAAAAGTATTTAATTTGCTATTGTATTTTATTAAACCTTTACCCCTTGTGCCAATATAAAAAATACCGTTAGTGCTATTAACAATAAACCAAGGGTCACCAATATTTTGCAAAGCTGTGGAGTAATATTTTTTTGATATTGGATCAATTTTTTTTAGCCCATTTTGTGCAGCTACCCAAATAAAACCTGAGCTATCTAAACATAAAGGTGCTTTGTAAATTGGTTGTATGTCTGCCCTATTATTTATATATACAAATTTATCGGTGTAACTGTTGTAATAGCATACGCCCCACTCTGTACTAGCCCAAAGGGTTTGGTTTTTATCTATTAATAAATCGGTTACCCAAATACTTCTTAGCGATGTACTATCGGCTGGGTCGTGGGTGTAGGTTTTAAAATATAAACCGTCAAAACGACTTATACCATTATGAGTAGCTATCCATAAAAAACCGTATTTATCTTTTATTGTTTTTACTATAACATTATCAGTAAGCCCATTAGTAGTAGTGTATGTGTTAAATGCATAATTGTTTATCAAAAAAGATTGTGCTACACTTTTAAAAGTTAAGCAAACAGTAAACAAAAAAATGATGCACTTTTTCATTATTTTAATTATACATGGTGGTTTTTTAAACTAATACAATAGTAATTATTTTTTTAATGTTTTCATAAATTTACTGAGCATATTATTACTTTGTTTGCCATTTTAATAAACCTTATATAACACCAATAGCCTTGTATGCAGTAAGGATAATTATTTTTAACTACAAATTTTAAATTTTATACAATTTTCTGAATGATGTAAAAAGGGATAAAAATTGCTTATTAATCCTTCTTACATGGTATTAATTTTCACAAAAAAAGCCATCCTACAATTACGTAAAATGGCTTTTTTTAATATATATTATTTAAAGTTCTAACAAAGCATCTACAGGGTCTTTACCAAATAATAAAAGGGCAGGGTTTTCCAGTAACTGTTTAACGGTTACTAAAAACCCAACTGATTCTCTACCATCTATTATTCTATGATCATAGCTTAGTGCTAAGTACATCATCGGCTTTATTACTACTTGGCCATTTACCGCCATTGGCCTTTCTACAATATTATGCATACCTAAAATTGCACTTTGGGGTATGTTTATTATTGGAGTACTCATCATGCTACCAAATATACCGCCATTGGTAATGGTAAAAGTACCTCCACTCATTTCCTCAATTGTTAATTTATTATTTTTAGCTTTAGTAGCAAGTTCAACAACTGCCGCCTCTACACCTGCCATGCTTAAGCTTTCTGCATTTCTAATAACAGGTACAACAAGCCCTTTTGGTGCACTTACTGCAATTGATATATCACAGTATTCGTGGTAAATAATATTTTCTCCGTCTAAGTAAGCATTTACTGCCGGAAATTTTTGTAATGCATAACAACATGCTTTGGTAAAGAAACTCATAAACCCTAGGTTTACCCCATGCTGCTCTTTAAATTTATCTTTATATTTTTTTCTTATTTCCATTATCGCCGTCATATCTAACTCATTAAAAGTAGTAAGCATAGCAGTACTATTTTTAGCTTCTACTAAACGACGGCTTATTGTTTTACGCAGGTTACTCATTTTCTCTGGCCTATCTACCCTGCTATTTGTAGCAGCTTGAGGGTTACGGCCAGGGTTGCTTAATGCAGCAAGTACATCTTGCTTAATAATTTTTCCATTATCGCCGGTTGCAGTTATGGTTTTGCTATCTACTTTTTTATCAGCAATAATTGCAGCAGCTACCGGGGTAGTTTTAATGGTAGATGTTGTTTCAGTTGCTTTTGGTGCTGTTTCAGTTTTGCTAGCAATATTTGATGGCTCAGTGGCAGGTTTTTCAATGGCAGCTTCGGCAGTAGGTGATGCAGTAGTTTGGGGCTTTGCAGCATCGGTATCTATACTACACACTACATCTCCAATGGCTAAGGTATCACCTTCTTTGGCAATTTGTTTTACTGTACCTGCCTGCTCTGCATTTACTTCAAATGTTGCTTTTTCGCTTTCTAACTCTGCTATTACTTCGTCTCTTTGTGCATAATCACCATCATTTTTTAGCCACTTTACTAAGGTTACTTCGCTAATACTTTCGCCAACAGTGGGTACTTTTATATCAATTGCCATTAAATATGATTATTTTTTACAAATTTCGGTTAAATAATAATTAGTTGTATACAGTAATGTAAATATCGGTAAAACTATTTTGTTACCAATTATGTAAAATTTAAAACAAATTTTAAAATAAATTAATAAAAAAAACTTCACGTTAGTTTTTTATCTATACTTGCACAATACAAAGAAGTTAATTATTTTTAGAATGAGTAAGAAAGTTTTATATACGTTGGAATATCCGGTTAGAAGTTCGCCAGTAATTTTATACGATTTTTTAAGTAGCGCATCTGCCATGCAGGAGTGGTTTGCAGATAAAGTAAGCGATAGAGATGGTATTTATACATTTGGATGGAACGGCACGGAAGAAAAAGCAGAAGTATTAGAAAAAGAAGAAAATAAATTAATTAGGTTTAGATGGTTAACAAGCCCTAAAGACGAATTTTTTGAATTTAAAATTGAAAAGTCGGAAGTTACTAACCAAACTATTTTAATAATTACCGATTTTGCTGAAAAAAAAGAAATTAAAGATCAATCTCAGCTTTGGGAATATCAAGTAAAAGATTTATTACATCGTATAGGTAGCTAACTCTTAATAGCCTCTGCTAAAATACTATATGCCTCTGGCAATATTTGCTGCATCAAGTTAAATTGATGCAGTTTGTATTTTAGGGCTATTTTAAAAAACGATTTTTCTTTGATATTCTCCAATATGATAGGCGTTATTTGCAAAATAGGTAAATAGTTATCTTCCTCAAAATGATGCTCCCACTCAGCCTCTCCAATACAGATATAAGCATGTTCAATATGTTGTAATTGTATCAGTTTATCAATAAATAATTGCTTGTACATACCTCTAACATGTAGGGTTACACTTATAAAATTTCCCCACAAAAACATAGTTCTCACCGCAAAAATATGTTGCTTGGAAAACGTGGCTGGATAATCTAACATAACGTAAGGCAAACCCTTATAATTTTCTCCTGTAGATATTTTTGGCTTACTAGCTAAAAGTTCTACATAGTTATGCAGCACAGGCTTAATAATTGTGTGTATTGTAGTAGGTAAACTTCCAAAAAGCTCTACTGTTTTTTCAATAATTAATCGTTTCGTTAAAATAACATTTATATCGTTAGCCATTGCAAGTTCAGCAGCAGAAAGTGTTACTTTTGTAAGGTTACTCATACTGAAAAGATAAATTAAAAACTACAATTACTTCAATTTTATAATGATAAAAAAACTAGATAAACTAATTCTAAAATCTTTTTTTGGACCGTTTATTGCCACTTTTTTTATTGCTTTTTTTGTGCTTACCATGCAAACATTATGGAAGTATATTGATGACCTTGTAGGTAAAGGCTTACCCTTAATAACTATTGTAAAATTTGTTTGGTATGCAAGTGCAACTTTATCTAGCCTTGCCATGCCCATTGCCATTTTAATATCATCTATAATGACTTTTGGCAACCTTGGCGAAAGTTTTGAACTGGTAGCTATTAAAAGTGCAGGTATATCCCTACTTCGTTTTATGAGGCCGCTATTGTGGGTAACAGTTTTGCTTTGTATTATTACTTTTTTGTTTGCCAACTATGTTATACCGTACTCTCAATTAAAATTTGTAACCTTATATAGAGATATTTTAGTAAAAAAACCAGCTCTAAATATGAAGGAGGGCATTTTTTATACAGATATTGAACGCTATGCCATTAAGGTGGGCCAAAAAGATAAAGCTGGTTCGGGTATTAAAAATGTACTTATTTATGAGCAAACAAACCCACTGCAAGACAATACTATTATAGCCGAAGCAGGAAAAATGGAAGTTAGTGAAGACAATAATTATTTAGAATTTAATTTACAAAATGGTAACAGATATCAAGAGAAGGGGGATTATGCAGATAGTACTACAGAATATGTACGACTAAAATTTAAAACCTTTAAAAAACTGTTTGATTTGAGTGCCTTTAACCAAAAGGGAGCAGATGAAAACGATTTAAAAAATAATTACAAAATGTTAAGTGCAGTACAGCTTAATAAAAACATAGATTCTCTTAATAAGTATAAGGATAGCGTATCTGCAAACATTGTAAAGGCACTGAAAAGTTCATTGCCGTATTTAAATGATACCAGTAAAGCTTGGGCTACAGCAAAAGCGGTAAGTTTTTCGAAAAATGATAGTCTTTTTCCAGATAGTGCAAAAGCAATATTATATGATAGAGCAATAAATAAAACTGCAGAGCTAAAAAATAACTTATTATTTAATACAAGTGAAGTAGAGAAAAAAAGAGGAGATATTGTATACCATAAAATTGAATGGCAACGAAAATTTGCTTTTTCATTAGCCTGTATGGTATTATTTTTTATTGGAGCTCCTTTAGGTTCTATTATTCGTAAAGGTGGGCTGGGATTACCTTTAGTGGTTGCAATTATATTTTTTTTAATATTTCACCTACTAAATATGTTTGGTGAAAAATTTGCAAGAACAGAAATTTTGTCACCATTTATGGGTATGTGGCTAGCTATACTAGTTTTAATACCTGTAGGTATATTTTTTACCTACAAAGCCATGCACGATTCTCAGCTATTTAATAAAGAATTTTATACCCGAGTTTATCGTAAAATAAAAGGTATTTTTGCTAAACCAAATGCTGCTGTACAAAAAGTTTAAAATCCATTTTATGCAACAAAATAGCCGTAGAAAATTTTTACAAAGCACTGCCAAAGCAGCAGCAATAATAACCGTTAGTAGCACCGCTGCAAGCAGCATTTTACAAAGTTGTGCAGCACCAAAAGCCATGTTAAAAACTGCTACAATTACTACAGGCTTTACCCAACAACCTTTACCGTATACTTACACAGCTTTGCAACCAGTAATAGATGCTAAAACTATGGAAATACATTATACCAAACATGCAGCAGCTTATAGTAAAGCTTTACTTGAAGCAGCTCAAGCAGAAGGTATAGATAGCTCAAAACCATTAGAAAATGTACTAGCAAAAATTGATAAATACAGTATCAAATTAAGAAACAACGCAGGTGGGCATTACAACCACGAAATGTTTTGGAAAAGCCTGCAACCAAAGCAGAATAGTAATTTACCAACTGGTAAAGTAGCTAAAGCAATTAACGAAAATTTTGGCAGCTTTGATACATTTAAAACTCAATTTACTGAAGCTGCTAAAACTAGGTTTGGTAGTGGCTGGGCTTGGCTTTACGTAGATGCTCCTAATAAATTAAAAATAGGTAGCACACCTAATCAAGATAATCCGTTAATGAATGTAAGCGATGTAAAAGGTTTCCCATTACTTGGGTTAGATGTATGGGAACATGCTTATTATTTACAATACCAAAACAAACGTGCAGATTATATCGAAAATTGGTGGAGCATTATAAATTGGAATTATGTAGAATCGAGATTTGTTAGTAAGATTTGATATGTAATAGAATATATTTCAATTTTCATCAAAAAGGGATTTGAACTGTATATACTATTACTCAAATTTTAAAATGAAAAAAAAACTTCTTTACGAAATCATATAATAGACTCAGCCTTTGTACAGCACATTTTTATTACAAAGAAATGCTACACAAAGGCTGATAGATCTTAAAAGAAAATCGTGATGCAAATATATAGTCAAAACAAAAAATTAACCATTTACTTTTACTTAAATATTTCACAAATTAATAATCATATTTAAAACTTTAAATTATACAAAATGAATGTTTGGAAAGATTATCAAGAGCAACATAAAGATCGATTTTTAAATGAATTACTAGATTTGTTGCGTATACCAAGTGTTAGTGCAAAAACTGAACACAAGGCAGATATGCAAGCTTGTGCAGATGCTGTAAAAGCAAGACTTTTAGAGGCAGGAGCTGATACAGTTACCATTTACCCAACTGATGGCCACCCAATTGTATATGGAGAAAAAATTATAGACCCAACAAAACCTACCGTATTAGTATATGGGCATTATGATGTACAACCAGCCGAACCGTTAGATTTGTGGAACAGCCCAGCTTTTGAACCAACAATTATAGATGGTAAAATATTTGCCCGTGGTAGTTGCGATGATAAAGGGCAGTTTTATATGCATGTAAAAGCATTAGAAACCTTAGTTAAAACAAACACATTAACCAACAACATAAAATTTTGTATTGAAGGAGAAGAAGAAATAGGCAGCCCAAACCTTGGCAAATTTGTAGCCGCAAATAAAGTGCTATTAAAAGCAGATTGCGTTTTAATAAGCGATACTGCAATGCTTAGTTTAGATACCCCAAGTATGGATGTAGGTGTACGTGGCTTAAGTTATATTGAGGTAGAGGTAACAGGCCCAAACAGAGATTTACATAGTGGCGTATATGGTGGTGCCGTTGCAAACCCAATAACTATGTTGGCAAAAATGATTGCTAGTTTGCATGATGAAAATAACCACATAACTATACCTGGTTTTTATGATGATGTAGTAGTATCTACCGCAGAAGAAAGAGCCTTAATGGCCAAAGCACCATTTAATGAAAAAGAATATGCTGATGAACTTGGTGTAAAGCAATTGTGGGGAGAAGTAGGCTACACAACCAATGAGAGAACTGGCATACGCCCTACTTTAGAGCTTAATGGTATTTGGGGTGGCTACACTGGCGAAGGTGCAAAAACAGTTTTACCAAGTAAAGCATTTGCAAAAATTTCTGCAAGGTTAGTACCAAACCAAATTAGCCAAAAAATGACCGATTTGCTAATTAACCATTTACAAAAAATAGCACCTGCTAATGTAACTGTAAAAGCTACATTACACCACGGTGGTGAGCCTTACATGACTCCGATTGATAGTAAAGGCTACAAGGCTGCAGCAAAAGCTATAGAAACTACATTTGGCAAACAACCAATACCTGTAAGAGGTGGAGGCAGCATACCAATTTGTGCTTTATTTGAAAAAGAATTAGGCATAAAAATTATTTTTATGGGCTTTGGTTTAGATAGCGACAACCTACATAGCCCCAACGAAAAGTTTAATATTGAAAATTTTTATAAAGGCATAGAAACTATACCATATTTTCATAAATATTTTACAGAAATGACTTAAGCCTACATAATATAGTTTTTAAAACCTCTGGCAATTAATTTAGCTAGAGGTTTTTTTTTAAAATTACTTGTAAGTAATATGATACTTTCCAAAAAGTATGTACAAAAGCA
>JANMAV010000074.1:0-2808 GCA_031360055.1 Ferruginibacter sp. | reverse complement strand
TACATACAAAGGTAAGGCAAATTTTATTTTAGCTTGGTGCAGTTTGCCTTTGTTTATAATATTAACCTATTGTTTTAACGCATCTGCCAATAGTAAAATCTCAAAAATTTTTTTTTATCATTCAATTGTAGACACACCACCTCCATTATTGCCTGTAATAGATACAATTAAAAGAGATTCTATTAAAAAACCCTCTATTAATACCGTTGCTAAAGCCGTAGTAGATACAAATACAATTAATGTTGTAGATACCTTTAATTTTATTGCAAGTAAAGATTCTTTAAACGCTCCTGTAAATTATCATGCTGATGATAGTTTGGTTATAGATGTACCGGGCCAAAAAATGTACTTATATGGAAAGGTTTCATCAGTAAATTATGATGAAAATAATTTATCTGCACCTCAAATTGAGTTTGATCAAAAAACTAGTTTAGTAAGTGCATACATTAAAAAAGATAGCTCGGGCAAAGTCATTTCTTACCCATATTTTTCTCAGAAAGACTTTGTATCTATTAGTGATACTATACGTTTTAATATGAAAACAGGAAAGGGTCTTACCAAAGGAACATATACTAAGCAAGGTGAAATGTTTGTATATGGTGAAAAAATAAAAAAAGTAGATACCTCTACATTTTATGCATTAAACGGAAGATTTACAACCTGTAATTTAGATACACCCCATTTTGCATTCATAGCAAAAAAAGTAAAATTTGTAAATAAAAAATGGGCATATACAGGCCCTGTGCACCCTGAATTTGAAGGTGTACCTCTACCATTTTCACTACCATTTGGTATTTTTCCACTAACACAGGGAAGGCACAGCGGTTTGCTTGCTCCAAGCTTTACAGCTAATGCACAACTTGGTTTAGCGTTAGAAAATTTAGGTTATTACAAGATTATTAGCCCCAATTGGGATTTAGTAACTAGAGGTACTTTGTATAGTTATGGTAGTTGGACGTTAAGTGCAAATCCTAAATATTATAGGAGGTATCATTACCAAGGTAACCTATCATTAAACGTACTAAAAATAAAGCCTCTAGATGCTGCAAGCACTAAAACTATTAACTTAAATTGGACACATAATAGCGATACCAAAGCTAGGCCTGGTGTAAGTTTTAATGCCTTTGTAAATGCTGGCAGTACCAAATATAATTCTCAAGTACCCAATAGCCCTACTTTAAATTTTAGTAACCAACTTACCTCATCAATTACTTACGCTAAAGTGTGGAAAAATAAACCATACAATATTACAGTTAGTGCAAACCACAATCAAAATAGTAATACTGGCTTAATTAATTTAAACCTGCCAGATATTTCTTTTAATGTAAATACACAATACCCATTTAGGCGTAAAGAAGTTATTGGAGACTATAAGTGGTACGAAAATTTAGGTATTGCATACAACGGTAATGCAAAAAGTTTAACCTCTTTTTATGATACTGCTGGTAAAATAGGGACACAGATAGCAAATAATTTACAATATGGTGCACAGCACAATATTCCACTTACACTCTCTCTACCGCCGTTGGGGGTGCTGCAATTATCGCCTACTGTAACCTACCAAGAACGTTGGTACCAAAAGCGTTTGGTAAAACAATACAATACCAATTTAAAAAGAATAGATACTGTTTCAAACAAAAATGGTTTTTACACCGCTCGGCAAATGAGCTTCGGTTTATCAGCATCAACCAGAATTTTTGGAATGTTTGTTTTTGGAAAAAATAGCAAATTAAAAGCCATAAGGCACGAAATTAGGCCAAGTTTAAATTTTAGTTATTCCCCCAATTTTAATGACAATAATTATTACAATAGCCGGATAGATAGTTTCGGTACTATACAACCATTATCATTTTACGAAAATAGCATTTACGGAAGTTACACAAATCAAAAATTTGGTGGCCTTACCTTTAATATTGATAATAACATAACCGCAAAAATTAGAGATAAAGCAGATACGAGTGCCAAAGCAGATAAAAAAATAAGTTTGCTAGATGGCTTCAATATTACTGGAGGCTACAATTTTTTGGCAGATTCCTTTCAAGTTCAAATCATAAATGTAAGTGCTAGAAGTAATTTGTTTGATAAATTTAGTGTTACTGCTAGCGCTAATTACGATCCATATCAAACTAACAAACAGGGTAGGAGAATACAGCGTTTAGTTATTAAGGATAAAATAGGTTTAGGCAATTTAATTGGAGGAAATATATCATTACAAACTAGTTTTAAAGGAGGTAATAATAGCAATAAAAAAAATACTCCCTTACAGCCCATAAATAATGAAAAAATAAGTGGAGATGAGTATCAAAGAGAAGCATCATACATACAAAATAACCCTGCTGAGTTTGTAGATTTTACCATACCTTGGAATGTAGATTTATCATATTCTCTACTTTTTAATAGGGCTTTTAATTTTACAAATTTAACTTTCGAAACTAAGTATACACAAGGTATTACCTTCAATACTTCGGCCAATTTAACTGAACGGTGGAAGGTAGGTGCTAATGGCAGCTATGATGTTACAAACAAACAACTGGCACAATTAACTGGGTATTTATCTAGAGATTTACATTGTTGGCAGTTAGCCATTAATTTATCTCCTATAGGTAGGTATAGATATTTTAGTATAAATATTAGCCCAAAATCTCCAATTTTGAGAGATTTAAAAATTAATAGAACAAGATCTTTTATAGATTTCTAGAATAAAAATTATAAGACTTTTTATTGAAATTTGTACTATAATTATATACAATTTCTACCAATTTTTATTGATGTGTGGTATTATTTTAAGGTTGGGCGGCAAATATTTAA
>JANMAV010000035.1:0-13935 GCA_031360055.1 Ferruginibacter sp. | reverse complement strand
AATATTATCTTAAAATTTAAAATGGGGATTAAAAATTACACATTATAATTTTTAATCCCCATTTTTATTAACGCTATATTAAGTAACTCCAGCAGTTATATTTTTAATATAATAACACAAATCTATATTTTATACTTTTGTATTTATACTATTCTTTTTTTGCTATAAAATTGTATGGTAATTGTTCAGCAACTTTATTCCAAACCCAATAGCCACTTGTAAGTACATCATTTTGGTCGTAAAAATATCCATTCTGCTCTATTACTATGCCATTATCAGGTTTAAATGTGAGCATTGAAAACTGAAAGTCTTTTGGTTCAGATGGGTTTTCTGAGAGATAGGCCTCATTTGGCTTTTGAGGCAAAAATAAAATTCCCACATTCTGTTGGTTAGGCGTTATATCAACTGTTTGTGTACTGTCATCTTTTTCTACATGTAGTGCCTCATAGGGGTTGCTTAATTTTATTGCAGTTTCACCTTTGTTGCCTTTTACTATAAACTGTACTTCAAACCCATTTTGGCTTAAATTTTTGTTATACAAACTCCTCATAAAATGCAATAGAGATCCTTTATACACTTCGTTTCTATTAGCTATCCATTGATTAATTTGTAGGCTATCGCCTTGCATTTCTTCATACAATGGGTAGCGTGAATAGATAGACATATCAGTTTTATATTCATAAGTAAAAGAATCTAAATTGTATTTTATATTATAGCCTAATTTGTTATTACTAATTATCAACACATCGGTAGCAGTTACTTTTAATCTATTTTTTTTCTTACTAAAAAAAAAGTGTAAAGCATCTGGATTTTTAATGCTACAAAATGAACTGCTGGGTGATTTTCCGATAAATTGTTCATTAAAAAAAGTACCATATTTTGCTAACCCATCCATTACTTCGTTGCTAGCAATTACAGAAACGGTTTCAAGCATTTTTTCATTTTCATTTAAAAGAATATTTATTTTTTCTGCAGCATCAGCATTGGTAACCCTCTTACTTTCTGTACGAAAACCTGTGTAAGTAAACACAATATCATACCCACCGCTAGGCAATTGCAATTTAAAATTACCATCAGCATCAGTAACTGTGCCCAACGTAGTATTTTGAGCAAACACAGATGCTGCTTGCATTGGTTTATTTGTAACTTGATTTATAACCGTACCATAAATGGTATAATAGCTTTGAGCCGAAACACCGCAAATTATCAGCATAAAAGAAAGCAGAGCAATAATTTTTTTCATGTATTAAGTCTATTTTAATAAAAAAGATTCTAAAAATTACTTTCCAACTAGTATAAAAAAAGTAATTACTGCAAAATAACTAATTACCCATACCAATGCTGTTAATGATAAAATAAAAAGGGTCTGCAAAAATGCAGACCCTTTTTAAAATAAGTAAATAGTATTAATTTTTTATTAACGGCAAGTTAGTTTGTTTACCATTTTTATCAGTTACTTGAATAATATAACTACCATTTGCTAACACAGTAGTTTGTAAAGTTGTAAGATTTACAACATTATTTAAAACTGGCAATACAGTTTGGCCTGCGGTATTTATTACTTTTATTTGATAGCTAGTATTGGCTTGTGGCAACAATACTTGTACATAGCTATGTGCAGGGTTAGGGTATATTTTAATGTCGTTATTATTACCACAATTAAACCTAACAAAGCTAATTGGGCTATAGGTTTTGTTACCATCTTTATCTACAATGGCTAATCTGTATTGAGCTGCAGCAGCATTTGCTTTAGCATCTACATAGCTATAGTTTTTTAAGCTGGTAGAATTACCTACTACTTTGTTGGTATATATAGTAACCCAAGCAGTATTGTTATTTAAAACATTACGCTCTACATCAAAATGGCTAATATTTTGCTCAATGCTTGTACTCCAATTAATAGTAGCTTCACAATTATTAACTGTAGTTGCAAAACTTTCTAACTTAATTGGCAAAATTACAAGAGCATTTGATTTGCCATAAAAAGTATTTGCACCAATAATACTAGGTACTTTAAATGTATTTTGCTGAGCAAAATAATTTGCATCAGTACCAAATAAAGCTTCATTTTCAACATCGCTAGGGCTATTAGGCTCCCATGCATTGCCACTAAACCTTATAACGTTGCTATTGTTTCTGTCGTAACCATTTACTTCATACATGGGTGTACCTGGGTGTATAAAATCCATATTTGCTGTGGTAGTTGAATCATTAGCGTAAACCATCCACGTACGACTTACATTGGGCATGCTTGAGTAAAAACCGATATTTTCATTAGGTGCACTTTCTGCAAAATTTCTAACATTCATGTAGTAATTTACAGGGCCACCTGTAGCTACCTGCAACCTTGCAGGGGTATAATCATTTTGTGCTCTACCAATTGGGAAAAAGAAACTATTACCCGTTGTAAGGCCTAATTTTCTTAACTCACCTGCATTATCATTTGTTACAACATATTTGCTAGTGCTATATCCAATTAAAGTTCCTGCATTACCAACACTTAATTTATTTGCATTTGTAACGACATTACTATTTGCTATAGCAGCACCGGTAAATGGATTAGTAGTAGCAAAAGCAAACTCATTATTAAAAGTAATGTTAGCGTTGTTGTTAGTAACAACTGTACCGAAAGTTT
Organism: Ferruginibacter sp.; assembly: GCA_031360055.1. Taxonomy (GTDB): domain Bacteria; phylum Bacteroidota; class Bacteroidia; order Chitinophagales; family Chitinophagaceae; genus Ferruginibacter. Next base: position 11,300 of record JANMAV010000035.1, on the reverse strand, counting down.
GATCAGTTAAAGATAAATTTTGTGGGTTGTAAGAGGTTACTGCCACATTAAAATTAGCACCATTAACATCTATTAAAGTTGGTGCGGCGGTAATAGTTGCATCTAATTGATTACCTCCTAACAAATGAATTCTGTTACCTGCACCACCAGTAAATACTGTATTTGCACTATCTGCCACTATTTTATTGGTAGCCAAATAAATATTGCCTGTACTATTTAAATAAGATCCATTAGGTAAGTAAACAGCACCTCCAGTAATGGCAATGTTAGTGCCTGATAAGCCTTGAATACTTATACTTGCTTGCTGTGCTGCAAGCCCCATTGGAAGCAGCATTACTGCTCCTAAAATGGCTATCTGTATATTTTTTAAATTTTTCATCATCGTTAATTTTAAGTTTATGAAATGATGAATATTAGTTATTAGCTCTTGAAGTTTCTACCCATTTAGTTCCGTTCCAAATTAAGGTTACCGTATCATCTGCTGAATCAAAAGTTACACCAGCACCAGCTACATTTACATTTGCAGCATCTGCTAAAGTTGGCGTACCAGCATCAGTGTTTTCTATAATTAAAACTTGACCTACTTGTAAGCCATCAGTTAATAAAATTGAAACTGCTGCACCATTTGAAACTTTTACATAAGAACGATTACCTACAGTAATTGTAGCAGTTGCAGCTAAATCAACTACTGCTGATGCTCTAATTGTTAAACCCCCATTTACATCTAAACTTGTACTTGGAGCATTAGTGTTTATACCAACATTTCCCTTAATAAAACTCTTAACGCTATCTGGCGCAAATATGGTATAAGTGTTTGCAACATTTGCTGGAGTTGTAGCTGCAGTTACTGATAAACGAGCAGCACTAAATACTTGTGCATCATCATTTTGATCTGCACGGCTACTTACAATACCCAACACAGCTGTTTGAAAATTATTTGTACCAGTAGCTGTTGTACTCCTGTTTACATGGCCTAGGGCACCAGTTAAGTTGGCTAGCAACGTATCGCTATTGCGTAAAACTCTACCTGCAATTGCATTGTAAGTACCAGTACCGTTGCTATTAGTATGAGATAAAAAACCATACGATATATCAGTACCTGCTGTATTTAGCCTGGTAGGACGGGCATACCCACCAATAAAGAATTGATTTTGAGTAATACCTGCTGCACCAAAAGTAAATGGTACTGTTGCTGTATTGCCTAATATATTTACAGTAGCATTTGGTGCATTTGTACCTACACCAACTGTACCTGCAAAAAATGATTTACGGGTGCTGTTACTAAATATTGAATAAGTGTTTGATAGTTGTGCAGAATCTAAAGCCATACCTGTAGCATCACTAAAACGACCTGCAGAAAATACTTGTGCAGCACTCTCTTGGTCTGTACGGCTATTGGTAATACCTAATACCGCTGTTTGAAAATTGTTTGTACCGCTTCTATTTACATGACCTAATGCTGCTGTAAGAGCTACGGCTGCTGTATCTGTACCAGTTAATAATACCCTACCAGCTATTGCATTATACGTACCTGTTGTATTACTATTGGTGTGTGATAAGAAACCATAAGAAATTTCGCTTGTTGCTGAATTTAATCTTGTTGGACGACTATAACCACCTATAAAAAATTGATTTGCTCCAAAAGTAAATGGAACACTTGACGCTAACCCATTTCCTGAAATATTTAAACTTGCGTTTGGTGCACTTGTACCAATACCAATGCTACCTCCAAACCAGTTCTTTGTAGTATCTGGCGCAAATATCATATACGTAGATGCCAATTGTGCTGCATTTAATGCTGCTGGGTTTGGTGTACGTAACCATGCTGCTGAGTAACGAAAGGCATCGTTTGGTTGATCGGCACGGCTATTAACAACACCTAATAAAGCTGTTTCAAATGTACCACCGTTGTTTACATGCCCTATAGCACCAGTTAAATTGGCTAAACTTGTATCAGCCGTACGCAATACCCTACCGGCTACTGCATTATATGTACCTACAGCATCAGCATTGGTATGTGATAAGAAACCGTATGATATGTTTGTTGATGCAGCATTTAACCTTGTTGGACGGCTGTAACCTCCTACAAAAAATTGGCTTGCTCCAAATGGAAAACTTGGTACATTATTACCGTAAATATTTAAAACTGCATTAGGCACTGATGTTCCTACCCCCATTCTACCATCTGTATCAATTAAAACACGAGCCGTATTATTAGTTCTAAATGCTAAACTTTGTAAATCTAACGTTCCTAAAAAATTAGTTGCAGATGAAGTACCGTTATTACCTGTTAAACTCCATCCACCACTGTTGCCAGTACGTGCAATACCATACCAACCCATAGTTGGTGTAGCTCCGTAATACTCAAACTGATCAGTAGTTGTATTAAAAATTAATAATCCTATAGCTGGTAAGGTAATGGCATCTCTATCAGCAGTAGCCATACGGGGTATTAAAATACCTTTGCTGTTAGTTTTCAATTCTAACATAGCACTATTATCAGGTAGTGGATTACTAGTTAATTCAGCTGGTGTAGCAATTTTAACCTGTGCTTGAGTAACTGTACATGCAGCTAATAGTGCTGCAAATAGGTAAATTTTACGCATTGTTGGTAGTTTTTATTGTTAAATAGTTGTAATTTGTAATAAAGAGCTTTAAGAGGTTACAAAAACAATTGTCTAGTAAGTTCTAGGTCTTTTGTTAAAGTATTTATAATTAACGTTTTTTTGTTATTGATGGTTTTACATAAAAATATGTTTATGATTAATTAATAATGGTATAAAGCATTGATAATTAGACAATAATTATACTATTAATCTTTATTTTATGGATTATGATAAACAAAGTTTACTACAGCCCTTATTTAAAACATTACATAATATCGAAAAACTTGGGACAGAATTAGAGCAGGATATTGAAAATGTTTTTGTTATAGAGGAATATCCTAAAAATTATATTTTACTGCACGAAGGTCATGTTTGTAAGCATGTATATTTTTTAATAGATGCCGTTGTTAGATCTTATCATATAATTGGACAAAAAGAAGTAACATCAAGGTTAATGTTTAGCAACCACATAGTAATATCGGCAGGCAGTTTTTTTACGCAAACTGCAGCTGTTGAAACCATAGAAACCCTGAGTAATTGTGTGATTGCTACGCTATCATACATTGATTTACAAAGTATATATGCCAAACACCCTCAGTTTAACCTGCATACCCGTATAATAACAGAGCAATATTTTTTTATGCAGGAACAAAGATTGTATATGTTAAGAAAGCACAGTGCTGTTTTAAAGTATGAATACTTTTTGGATCATTATGCTAACTATTTACAACACATTCCACAAAAATATATAGCCTCATTTTTGAACATTTCGCCAGAAACCCTGAGTAGAATTAGAGCAAAATTTGGAGAAGATAGTATTTCTTAAGCTTTTGTATTTATTGACAAATGTCAACAAAAACTATTCATAACTGTATTTATTTTGTTACAAATATTTACAGTATGAACTTTAGTAGCACAGTACCAAATTATTGGAGAAGCCCCATTTTTAAAACAGTAAGCTTTGTGTTTATAATTATGTGGATTATTTTTTATTACACAGCTTACGATATTACTGATTGGTGGCTAGAAAACGCTTTAGTAATAATTTTTAGCAGTAGCATTTTTGCTTGGCAACGAAAATTTGTTTTTAACAACAGTAGTCTTGTATTTATTTTTTTGTATTTAACTCTGCACATTTACGGTGCTAAAATGGCTTACACCCACAACGAGTTAGGCCAATTTTTACAGCAGTATTTTAACCTACACCGTAACCCATACGATAGAATTGTACACACTAGCTTTGGGTTGTTTATGGCTTACCCAATGTATGATTTGCTTGGCACTTTTTTTACAAAAAACCGCAAGTATTTATTTATGTTAGTGCACATGAGTATTTTATGCTTAGCAACTATTTTTGAACTTATAGAATGGGGGGTGGCTGTTTTTACAGATAGTAAAACTGGCGAAAGCTATGTGGCTACACAAGGCGATGTTTGGGATGCACAAAAAGATATAATTTTAGCAAGTATAGGTGTACAAGTGTTTTTTATAGGGTTTAAGTTTTACCGTTTTTTTTACAAAAAATATAATCAATAAAAAATTACACTATAATTTTTAAATATAGATACGTTAATTTATAAACATTACCCACTATGAAAACAATACACTTTTTAGTATGTACAATAGTAGTGCTTTATTGTACAGCCTGTGAAACACCAAGGTATGTTTACAGTGCAAGTACTGCAAATACGCTTAAGCTAAATAAAAAAAATGATGCTAAAGCTGCTGTAAATTTTACATCTACAGGGCTATTACAAAGTGTTAGTACTAACTATTTCAAATCTAAAGGGGTAGATGTACAAACTGCATATGCAATAACAAAAAAAGTTGGTTTAAAGTTTGATTTTTATAGTAAGAGGGAAATAAGCCAATCAGGAATTTCAGAAAATGATTTGCCTACAAATAGAATAAATTATAAAAAAAATGGCATAGAAATAAGCAGCGGTTGGTTTAATATTATCAAAAAAGAAGAAGATGATAATATTGATGTTTTTGTAGGTGTTGGTAAAGGCAAGTTTACATTTATAGATGCTATGTATAACAAACAAACCAAAGCTTACGACCTATATAACCACAGTACAAACTATATAAAACTATTTGTGCAACCTAGTTATAATAGCAACATTAATAAATTTTTAAAGGCAGGTGTAGCTTTTAGGTTTAGTAGCATAAGCTATAAAAACGTAAAAACAAATTTAATAGATATTGATGATGAACCTCTTGCTTATATTGATAGTAAACCAAGCTTTTTTGGCGATTTTATAGTAAATGCTGAATTATCATTTAAAAAAATTAAAGGTTTAAGTGTGCAAGCTCAAATTGGCAGTACACATTTATTTACAAACTTTAAAGCAGCTAATAATAGTATTGAACTTGCTAGCACCAAATATTACTATAACAATAAATGGTTTACCATTGGTGCAGTAGCCAATTTTAATAAGTTGTTTTAAATTATTCGTCCCTAATCAATATCATACCTATCTACCCTTTCAATACCATGTAAAGCAAGTAGGGCATGCACTAGGGTTTCAAGCTCATCTTTATCATGCACAAAAACTTTTACATTACCTTCAAAAATGCCATCTTTTGCCTCTATTGTCATGGCACTTATATTAACTTTAAGTTCACCGCTTATTAAGTTGGTTATTTTATGTATTACCCCCACATCATCAAGCCCAATAATTTTTAAGCCTGTTAAAAAAGATATTTCTTTGTTTTTCGCCCATTTAGTTTTTACTACTCGGTGGCCATAATTTGCTAACAACCTAGTTGCATTAGGGCAATTTGTTCTATGTATTTTTAAGCCCTCTCCGGTAGTTACAAAACCAAATACATCATCGCCAGGTATTGGTTTACAACAATTGGCCAAGGTGTACATTATTTTATCGCTGCTTTCGCCAAATATAATTAGCTCAGTATCTTTTTTGTTTGGTGTTTTGTATTCAGGGTTGTATGCAGGCCGTTCTTCGGTAGTTTTTGGTATTGGTTTTGGTGGTACTAATTTATCGCCATGTACAGTAAAATCTTTGAGCTCTTTTAAATCAATTTTTTTTGTGGCTATTTCAAATTGTAAATCAAGCGTACTATTTACTTTGTAAAATTGGCAAAGCTCCTCCATATTTTGTACACTTACAGCAGCGCCCATGCCTTCCAATTTTCTTTGCAAAATATATTTACCATCATCAGCAATTGCCCTTTTTTCTTCCTTAAGTGTATCTTTAATTTTAGCTTTTGCCTTACTAGTAACCACAAAATTGAGCCACTCAGTATTAGGCTTTTGTTTGGCACTAGTTATAATTTCAATTTGGTCACCACTTTTTAATACATAGCTAATTGGCACCAATTTATGATTAACTTTTGCACCAATACATTTACTACCAACGGCAGTATGTACCCCAAAAGCAAAGTCCAAGGCTGTAGCCCCTACGGGAAGCATTTTAATATCTCCCTTTGGGGTGTATACATAAATTTCTTCTGTTAAAAAAGAAGTTTTAAAGTCTTGCAAAAAATCGAGAGAGCTCATATCATTACTTCCTAAAGCTTCTCTAATTTGCTGAAACCATTGGTCAAACCTACTTTCATCGTTTGTACCTTCTTTATATTTCCAATGAGCAGCCAAACCTTTCTCAGCAATTTCATTCATACGTTTGGTACGTATTTGTATTTCTACCCATTTGCCTTGTGGCCCCATAACTGTTGTATGTAATGCTTCGTAGCCATTACTTTTTGGGTTACTAAGCCAATCTCTAAGCCTTTCCGGGCTTGGGTTATATGCATCCGTAATAATGCTATACACTTTCCAACACTCTGCCTTTTCTTTATTAGGGGTTGTATCTACTAATATTCTGATTGCAAATAAATCATACACTTCTTCAAACGCAACACCTTTCTTTTTGATTTTACTCCAAATACTATGTATACTTTTTGGCCGTCCAAATATTTCAAATTTAAAATCAGTAAGCTTGTCAAGTTTTTCTTTGATAGGCTTTATAAAATCATTTATATATTTACTTCTTTCTCTTTTGGTATCTTGTAATTTTTGAGCAATGTATTTAAAGGTATCGGGCTCCATGTATTTCATGGATAAATCTTCCATTTCTGTTTTTATATTGTATAAGCCCATACGGTGTGCTAGGGGTGCATATACATAAACAGTTTCGCTTGATATTTTTAGTTGCTTTTCTCTCTTCATGCTATCCATGGTACGCATGTTGTGCAACCTATCTGCTAATTTTATTAATATTACTCTAGGATCATCTGTAAGGGTTAGTAATATTTTTTTAAAATTTTCTGCTTGTTGTGAGCTATTGCTATCCATTACGCTGGATATTTTTGTAAGCCCATCTACAATTTTTGAAATTTCAGGACCAAATTCTCTCGATACATCTTGTAAAGTAATGTCGGTATCTTCCACCGTATCATGTAGTAAAGCACAAATAGTGCTACGTACTCCCAAACCAATTTCCTCTACACAAATCATAGCTACGGCAAGTGGGTGCAAAATATAAGGCTCACCACTTTTTCTACGCATGGTTTTATGAGCTTCTGCAGCCATTTCAAAGGCAATACGCAAGTTATCTTTATCGCCAGGTTTTAGCTTAGATTTTAAAGCTCTCAACAATGCTCTGTACTCCCTAAGAATTAATTTTTTTTCTTCCTCTGCGTTTAAAGTATACGGTTTTATTATAGTATCTATTGTTACATCCATGTATAACGAATGTAAAGCAAATTTGTTAAAATTGATATTGGTAAAACATAAAAACAGATTTTAAATAATTCAATTATATGTTTAACAACACATTTAATAAAAACTTTACTGAATAGCTATTTTTTTGCAAATAATCCTTAATTTTGCCATCCAATTAAAGGCAAGCGAAACCTATTTTGTAGGTACAAACGTAAGCAAACTGCGGATATGGCGAAATTGGCAGACGCACTAGACTTAGGATCTAGCGCCGCAAGGCATGTAGGTTCGACCCCTATTATCCGCACAAAACAAGCTCCTTCCGCTTTAAACGGAAGGATTTTTTTTATACAATTTGCTACAAATTAGCAACCAAAAATTAAAATAAATGGCAACAGTAGTTAGAGAAAACATTGGTTTATTAAACGATAAACTTACCGTAAAACTAAAAAAAGAGGATTACTTACCTGCTTTTGAAAAAAAATTGAAAGAGTATGGCAAAACTGCCAATATTCCTGGTTTTAGAAAAGGCATGGTGCCAGCTGGAATGATAAAAAAAATGTACGGAGCAGGGGTTTTTAGTGATGAGGTTTTACGTACAATTGAAAAAGAATTGTATACCTATTTAGATACTGAAAAGCCTTCCATTTTTGCACAACCTTTACCTGTAGAAGGCGAAATGGATAAACTAGATATGAACAACCCTAGCGATGTAAATTTTAGTTTTGAAATTGGGCTTAAACCAGAATTTACCCTAAGCAATTTAGCTAAAGGCAACTTTACTTTACATAATGTTGCAGTTACGGATGATATGGTAAATGAAGAAATTAGCCGTATGCAACTTAAAGCTGGAGTAATGAAAGAAAAAGAGGCAATAGATAGCGCTGATGATGTAATAAATGTAATCATTGCTGAAACAGATGAGAGTGGTATTGAAGTAGAAAATGGATTAGTAAAAGAAACATCAATTGTTATAAACAACTTTACCAAAGCTATGCAAGAGCAAGCTATGGGCAAAAAGGTTGGAGAGAATTTTACTGGTACTTTACAAGGATTATTTGAGGTAGATAAAGTTGCAGAAATAGCTAACAACATTACTGCTGAAAATGCTGAAGCAACCACTGCCGACAAAACTTTTACCCTTACCATAAAAACCATTGGCCAAGTAGAAAAAAGAGAAATGGATGAAGCTTTTTTTAATGAGGTTTACCCGGGTAAAGAAATTAAAACAGAGCAGGAGTTGAAAGATGTTTTAAAAGAAGAAATAGAAAAATATTGGGCATCGCAAAGCAAAAACCAACTGCATGACCAACTATACCACAGTTTATTAAACGACTCTACAATGGAGTTTCCTAAAGAATTTTTAACTAGATGGTTAAAAACCGGTGGCGATAAACAACGTACACAAGAAGAAGCAGAAACAGAATACCCAAGTTTTGAAAACCAATTGAAATGGACGCTTATTAGTGATAAAATTATTACAGATAATAAGCTTGAAATTGTGGAAGCAGATATTAGAAATAGTATGAAAGAAGAAGTGAGTCGTTATTTTGGACAAATGAACATGGGGCAAGATATGAGTTGGTTAGAAAGTTATATAGACAGGATGATGAAAGATGAAAAACAAGTAGATGCCACTTACCGTAAGTTAATTACAGAAAAAATATTTAACTGGGCTGAAACACAAGTAAAGCCAACTGAAAAAACAGTAACTGTAGATGAGCTTGTGGGTATGCAGCATAACCACAACCACTAAAATAAAAAACGCATAAAAAAACCTCTTGTATAAAATTTGCAAGAGGTTTTTTTATGAAATTTCTTTTTAATTTGTTTTACCGGGGTATATTTTTAAAGCCTCTGTTAAACATTCTACAGCAGTTTGTATTGCATGTACGTTTAAAACATAAGCAAGCCTAACTTCATTTTTGCCTAAGCCAGGTGTGGCATAAAAGCCGGTTGCAGGTGCCATCATAATAGTATTGCCATTATATGAAAACTCTTCTAATAACCATTGGCAAAATGCATCGCTATCAGTTATGGGTAGTTGTGCCATTACATAAAATGCTCCTCCGGGGTTTGGGCAATACACTCCTTCAATTTGGTTTAAACCTTTTACCAACACATCTCTACGTAACTTGTACTCAGCCTTAGTTGTATCAAAATAATCGTTTGGTAAATCAACTGCTGCTTGGCCAAGCACTTGAGCATAAAATGGAGGGCTGAGCCTAGCTTGTGCAAGCTTCATTGCTGCATTAAGCACATCAGTATTTTTTGTAATAAAGGCTCCAATTCTGCCACCACAAGCACTGTACCTTTTGCTAATGGTATCCATTAAAATTACATGTTGTTCAGCACCTTGCAAATGCATGGCACTTGTATGGGCACCCTCATAACAAAACTCTCTGTAAGCTTCATCAGCAAATAAATATAAGTTGTGTTTAATAATGATTTCTTTTAATACTTGCATTTCTTCATTACTGTATAAATACCCAGTTGGGTTATTAGGGTTGCATAGTACTATTGCCTTTGTTTTTGGAGTTATTGCTTTTTCAAAATCTTGTATTGGTGGTAATGCAAAACCAGTGGTTATACTGCTAGTAATTGGCACAACAGTAACTCCTGCTTGTACAGCAAAGCCATTATAATTTGCATAAAACGGTTCTGGTATTATTATTTCATCTCCAGCATCCAAGCATGCCATAAAGCCAAACAATATGGCTTCGCTACCTCCTGTGGTTACAATAATATCGTTGTGGGTAATGTGTATATTATTGCGTTTGTAATACTGTACTAGTTTTTTACGATAGCTTTCGTTACCGGCACTATGGCTATACTCTAAAATATGAACATCGCAATTTTTTACAGCATCTATACAAATTTGGGGGGTTTCAATATCTGGCTGTCCAATGTTTAGGTGAAAAACTTTAGTGCCTCTTTTTTTTGCTGCTTCGGCAAATGGCACTAATTTACGAATTGGCGATGCTGGCATTTGAAGGCCTCTATTACTTATTTTTAGCATAATTTATAGTGTTGCTTAACTAAACTGTTTTGTAAATAATTGAATTTATTTTACTTTAAAAATCAACAAAATTGTTCTACCCATGGTTTCGTTTTCCATAAGTTTAGAAGTAATTTCTATTTGTTTTTGTTTACCATTAGTATTTACAAAATTGAACAATTTATTTCTAAGCGATTTTTTTGTAACAATAACATCTATAATAGCATTTTTAACCTCACTTTGTTTAAAAAAACTATTTGGCACCTGCGCAAATTTTATTGCATTTAAATCAACATTTTTTAAATCAAATATTTTACAAAACAATTTATTAGTTCTTAATATTCTTAATTCTGAATTTAACATTACAAAAGCTACATCCTTTACCGATTCAAAAATTGTATTTATAAAATCATCGCTTTCTAACAAAAAGCCTTCTAATTTTTTTTGGGTATTTATATTTTGTATAATTTTTACAATATACTTTTCATTTTTTTCATTTTTTACTAAAATAGATTCTCCTAATACCCATATTGGTGTACCATCTTTATGTTGTAAATAATTATTATCGCTTTTAGATTTTTTTGATACTGTTGCTTTTATTTCATTTTCTGGTATAGCATTATCTCTATCTTTTTGTGTAAATAATAATTCGAAATGCTTTTTTATTAAATCTTTTCTGGTATAGCCAAAGGATTGTAAAAATCCTTTATTTACATCTAATATTACTCCATTAGTATCCATCAATAGAATGGAATTTTCAATACAATTTTTAAAAATATCTTCAAAAAAACTTTGAGTATTTATCATATTCAGGTAGGTTTTATTTTGGTAATTGTTTTGGTAAAAAATATTTGCCAATAAACGGCAATTTAGCAAATTCTTTTTGCTCAACTAATGCTAAGAATTTACAGTAAATAAATAACAAAAAACTAGCAAGTGCAAAACTAAAATAAGTATTGTTATAAAAATGTACAGCAGTTTTGTGTATCAAAAATATTATTATTACAATTGT
>JANMAV010000006.1:0-2113 GCA_031360055.1 Ferruginibacter sp. | reverse complement strand
ATCCAATGCGCTGGTCGCTTCGTCGAGCAGCAGCAAGGGCGCGTCGCGGCGCAGCAGCGCGCGAGCGATGGCGATGCGTTGGCGCTGCCCGCCGGACAGTCGCGCGCCGGCTTCGCCCATGAACGTATCGAGGCCGTCGGGCAGCGCGCGCAGGAAGGTTTCGGCATTGGCGTCGCGCGCCGCCTGCCAGATTTCGTCCTCGGTCGCGGTCCAGTTGCCGTAGCGGAGATTGTCGCGCGCCGAGGCGGCGAAGATGACGACTTCCTGCGGCACCATCGCGATCCGCTGACGAATGTCGGCGGGGTCGGCGGCCTTCAAGTCGACGCCGTCGAGCAGGAGGCGGCCGCCCTGCGGGTCGTAGAAACGCTGGGCGAGCTGAAATAGCGTGGTCTTGCCCGCGCCCGACGGGCCGACCACCGCAAGCCGCTCGTTGGGGCGAACCTCGAGGCTGAAATTCTCGAGCGCCGAGGTGTCGGGGCGGGTCGGGTAATGGAAGACGACCTTGTCGAACACGAGCCGGCCCTCGGCGGGGAGCGGCAGCGGGGTGGGGTTGGCAGGGGCGCGAATCTCGGGCTCGGCTTTCAGTAACTCGTTGAGGCGTTCGGACGCACCGGCGGCGCGGAGCAGGTCGCCATAGACTTCGGACAGCGCGCCGAACGCGCCGGCGAGCAGCCCGCCGTAGAGCACGAACGCGGCGATCGTGCCGCCGGTGATGCGGCCCGCGGCGACGTCGATCGCGCCCTGCCAGATGACGAAGGTGATCGCCGAGAACATCAGCGCGATGACGATGAAGGTCATTGCCGCCCGAAGTGCGATGCGTTTCTTGGCGGTGGCGAACACGGTTTCGGTAGCGAGCGTGAAGCGTTCGGCCTCGCGGCCCTGCTGCCCGAACGCCTGGACGATCTTCATCGCGCCAAGCACTTCGCTGGTGACGGTGCCGACGTCGGCGATGCGATCCTGGCTCTTGGTCGAGATGGCGCGGACGCGGCGGCCGAGGAAGGTGATCGGGACGACGATCAGCGGAATACCGAGCAGCATCATGCCGGCGAGCTTGGGGGCGAGAAAGAACAGGATCGCGGTGCAGACGATGCCCATCACAATGTTGCGCAGCGCGACCGAGATGGTGGTGCCGACGACCTGTTCGATGATCGTCGTGTCGACCGTGATGCGGCTGGTGATTTCGGCCGGGCGGTTTTCCTCGAAAAAGCCGGGAGCGAGGCGCAGCAGGTTGCGATGCACGGCAAGGCGGATGTCGGCGACGACGCGCTCGCCGATCCAGCTGACGAAATAATATCGCACCGAGGTCGCCAGCGCCATCACGACCACCAGCATCAGCAGATATTCGAACCAGCGCGAGAAATCGCCCGACCCCGAAAAACCGCGGTCGATGATCAGCTTGAACGCATAGGGCACGCCCGAGGTCGCGCCGGCGGCGACCAGCAGCGCGGCGGCGGCGGCGGAGAGCTGCGCCGGATAGGCTTTGGCGAAGCTCCACACCATGCCGAGGTTGGAAAGGCTTTTCTTCGGCTTGGGATCGGGTGTGGTGGCCATGGCCAACGCCCCTAGCAGTGTGGCCGCGCCGCCTCAATTGCTGCGTTGCACACGGGCTGGGCGCGGTTAACGCTTGCCGGGGGAGCGAAGCGGTTCCACAACCGTTGTCAGGTCAGATTCTCAAGGAAATTGGATGCTTTACGACGCCTATGAGGTGCAGCGCTCGCTACTTTCGGGGGCGAGCCGGATGGCGGGCCTCGGCGCCGGGTGGCTGAACAATCCGTCCAATCCGTTCGGCTATGCGTCGATGGGTCCGATCGTCGCCGCCGGGCTTGGCGTATTCGCGCACGCCTCGGCACCGCGCGGCAAGCCCGAGTTCGGGTTGGGCGAAGTGCTGGTCGGCAAGAAGCTGGTCGCGATCGACGAGGATATCCTCGCGCGCCAGCCGTTCGGGCAATTGAAGCATTTTCGCAAAATCGGTGCCTATGACCAGCCGCCGCTGCTGATCGTCGCGCCGATGTCGGGCCATTATGCGACGCTGCTGCGCGGCACAGTCGAGCGGATGCTGCCGAAGCACGACGTATTCATCACCGACTGGCGCGACGCCAAGCTGGTGCCGACC
>JANMAV010000310.1:0-4272 GCA_031360055.1 Ferruginibacter sp. | reverse complement strand
TACTTGATTACGGGTAAGCTCTTCTTTTTTGCCTTTCATACCTCCGGTTTCCATTACTATTGTATGGTTAAGCTGCATTGGGTATTGCTCAGCAAAATCAATAAGTGCATACGTTACACCAATTAAAATGGTGGGTTGGTTTGCTGCTTCATTTTGTAGTAAAACTTGTTGTAACTCTATAAAATTGTATAAATAAAACCCACTATTATTGTGAGACGAGGCTTGTATTAAATGGTTTATCATGTATACTAATGAAGAGCCAGATCTTTGTAAATATGATGGTAACAAACCAATAATACAATATGAAGAAGCCTTGCCATAAAATTGATTAAACGCTTGCATAAAACTTTGTTGGTATAAAGCTGTACTTTTTACAAAATGCTTACTATTTATGGATGTGGTTGTGCCACTACTTTCAAATATAACTTGTTCAGTAAATTCTGTAGTTTTAATTTGATGGGTTTTAAAAAATTGAATGGGTAAAAATGGTATTTCGTAAATGGTATTAACATTATTTGGATTACGCTTTAATAAATTACAATACCTGTTGTATAATATATTTTGCTCATATTGATACTTAAATACAGATATTGCCACATGTTGGAAGGCACTTTCCGTACAATTAAAAATATCCTCAACTAATTTTTCCTCACTTTTTTTATACATCAGAAAAGCTTTATTAGCCTACAAAACTAAAATTTAAAATGGGTTTTTACAGTAGCAATGATTAAATTTGATAATAAATTTAAAGTATGCGTTATTTATTATTTGGTTTGATAGTTGTTTTAACTCTTTTTGCTTGTAAAAAAGATAAGTATACAACTGCCCCTCAAGTAAGCTTTAAATCAATATCTCCGTCATTTGTTGATTTTAGCATACCAGCAGGCTTTGAAGGTGGAAACCCAGCCATGCTTAAATTTGAAATTACTGATGCAGAAGGTGATATTGGTTTTACACCAAATAAAGATACATCTTACATATTTGTAAAAAACTTGCTTACCAATGATGTGGATTCTCAATATTTTCCAAATTTAGCTAATGTAACTACTAAAAATTTTAAGGCGGAGATAACTTTTTCTTTGCAAAATGTAACAAAATGCAGATCCTTACCGGGTAACCCACCGCCTGTGCATGTAGATACTATTTATTTTGAATTTTTTGTAAAAGATTTTAAGAAAAATAAAAGTAACGTAGTAAAAACTACAACTCCGCTACTGTATAGATGCAGGTAATGCTAAGGCTAGTACACTTTATTTTATCACATTCTATTTTCATTGCTTTTTGTGCAGTTGGGCTATGTTATCAAACAAATGTGCTGCTACAGCTGCCCACAAATACCTATAATTTATACTTATTTATTTTTTTTGCAAGTATAGCTAGTTACAATTTTTACTGGCTTATTAGCAAGTATTATTTTTCAGAAAGAGGTATAAAAAATGTTGTTTCACAAAACATTTCTTATGTAATACTGTTTGGTATTTCACTTTTTGTAGTATTATATTTTTTTACACTTTTACCTAAATTAATTTTGGTAACTGCAGTATCTGTGCTGCTTATGCTATTATATGCCATACCAGTTTTACCTGTAAAACAGTTTACATTTTTACAACAATTTGGAATTATAAAAACATTTTTACTATCCTTAACATGGAGTGTAATTACCGTTTTAATGCCAGCACAGTTACATAATAACATTGAAGTTTTACATGTGACTTTAGTGTTTTTTTATAGACTTAGTTTTATGCTATTATTGTGTATTATATTTGATAAAAGAGATGTAGTTGTAGATAAATTGCATGGTCTCCATAGTTTAGCTACAGATATAAATGTAAAGCAATTACGAATATTTTTTTACGTTGTAGCAGCAATTTGTGCAATATCTTGCATACTGCAGTTTATAATTTTCATTGATTTTTGGCAGCTACTTATAATGCTTTGTAGTATATCTTCAGTTTTATTTTTATACAATAAGAGTGATAACAACTCAAGTTATTTTTTTTATTATTTTATTGTAGATGGACAAATGTTGTTGTTATCTGTAGCAAGTTTTTTGGTAAGTTTATTACGGAGTATTGGGTAAATTTAGCCTTGTATGTTTACCTTTACCATAATAAAATAATATTATGGCAAAAACTAAAGCTGGCAAATCAATTTTAACAGCAGCATCATATAGTTTCTTAGAAAATTATATTAATAACCCTTCTCCAACAGGTTTTGAAAGTGGTGGGCAAAAACTTTGGATGCAATATTTAACTCCTTATGTAGATAGTTTTTTTACTGATGCTTATGGCACTGCTGTGGGAGTTATAAATCCCGATGCTCCATTTAAAGTAGTTATAGAAGCTCATGCTGATGAAATTAGTTGGTTTGTAAATTATATATCAGCTGAGGGGTTAATTTATTTGAAGCGAAATGGTGGTGTAGATCATCAAATTGCACCAAGCATGAGGGTAGCTATTTATGGTAAAAAAGGAAAGGTAAGAGCAGTTTTTGGATGGCCAGCTATACATACCCGTATGAGCAATAATGAAAACAAAGAGCCTCAACCAAAAGTTGAAAACTTATATTTAGATTGTGGTGCACGTACTAAAAAAGAGGTAGAGGCTTTAGGTATTCATATTGGTGCTGTTGCAGTATATGAAGATGCTTACGAGGAACTTGCTCATGGATATATTGTAGGCAGGGCTTTTGATAATAGAGTAGGAGGGTTTATGATTGCGGAAGTAGCCAGGTTACTGAAAGAAAATAAACAAAAATTACCTTTTGGTTTGTACATTGTAAATGCAGTGCAAGAAGAAATTGGTTTACGAGGTGCAGAAATGATTGCTCGTAAAATAAAACCAAATGTAGCAATAGTAACTGATGTAACACATGATAGTACTACACCAATGATTAATAAAATTATTGAAGGTGATTGTGCATGTGGCAAAGGCCCATCATTGTGTTATGGCCCTGCTGTACACAATAAATTATTAGATTTTGTACAAAAAATTGCTGATAAAAATACCATTCCATATCAATTAAGAGCTGTAAGTAGAAGCACCGGTACAGACACTGAATCGTTTGCATATGCAAATGATGGCTGCCCTAGTGTGTTAATATCAATACCCTTACGTTACATGCATACAACTGTAGAAATGTTACACAAAGATGATATAGAAAATACCATAAAGCTAATGTACCAAACATTGATAGCGCTAACCCCAAAAACGAACTTAAGCTACTTTAAATAATTATTTTTGATGGAAGAAAATGGAAAATATATTAGGCTATTTGGAACAATATTTTTTAGCTTTATTGGTTTTATTGTTGCCAATATTTTAATATTGGTTTCTCTTAAATTACTATTTGGTTTACTTGATAAAATTCCATTAGTAAACCTCTTATTTACTTTATTTGTGGTAAGTGTGCCTGCAGTATTATTTACTACAGTTTACTGCATATATTTTAAGCACACCATACCCCACCCTTCAAAAATTGTACGATTTTTTTCGTACACAATTTTTACAATTGCTTTGGCTGCATGGTTGTATTTTTTTGTTGCAGACTTAATACGTTTCTTCAAATTTCATTATAGCAGTATTGCTCAATATAACACGTATAACTTGGCTTTTTTAGCAGCCAATGTACTAGTTATTTTTTTTATTGGTATTGTACAAGCACTTACAGTATATAAAGAACCTAATTGGCTTGATAAGCATAATATTGACAACAAAGATTAATTAAAAAATTGTTTAGTTTTAAAAAATATAATGGCTCTAAATGCTAATGTTTATAACATGCCTCAAATAACAGTTACTAATTTAGTAATAACCAAAAAAGGAAAACAACCGCTTACAAAATTTCAGCAGGAATTTAATACATTAACTGCACGAATTGAAAAATTGCAATCAGATTTTGATAAAAAAAGGCTTCATTACGATAAAGCCATGCAAGTATTTTCTTTAGATTATTTACCCAAAAAAAATATTTTACTCCACAATAAATTAATTTTCTTTAAGAGTTTATGGCAAACATATAAAACAAAAAATTTTTCTGTATCAGATAAAAATGTTTTGAAGGAATTGGTTAAAAGTAAGGCTGAAGAGCTTTTTCAAAACTTAAAACTTGAAGAGATTGATGCTGAAATGAAATTAATTTATGAACAATTATTTAATATCAACTTTAATGAAATAGAAGAAAATGAAAAAAACTCTGAATTTGATTATGTAAAAAAAATATTAAAAAAAGAAGGCATAAAAATTAAAAGAGATGAATTTGATGATGAAGAAA
>JANMAV010000299.1:0-12378 GCA_031360055.1 Ferruginibacter sp. | reverse complement strand
GTTTCATAGCCCGTTAATATAGCAACTGATGTTTTGTTTTTTCTGATAATATGTGGGTATTTACCAAAATATTCATCAAAACTTTTACCGGCATTGCTACCACCTGTTGCTATGTATGCATCGCATCCTTTTAACATATCAGCAAACATTATATGGTTTTGTATTTCTACATCAAGGCTATATAAATATTTCACCAAATGCTTTATCAAAACATCATCTTTGCTTGACAGTTTTACAGTTTGGTAATGACCGCTAATAAACACTGCAAGCATATCATGAAATCCAACCATAGGTATATTTCCTGCCATTACTATGCCTACATTTTGTGGGGTAATATTATCATCTAAGTGATAATGTTTAACCCAAGCTTGTAATGCACTTTCGGTTAAAAAATTATCAGCAATTTCAGTAGCCGCTTTTTGTATAAACGTTGGGGTAAACCACCCATTTTTTGTATACGCAATTTGTTTGGCTTCTTGCCATTCAGCCCCATCGGCTTTCAAGTATTGCCCAGCTTTTTGCATTATTGCAATTCTTTCTTGTAGGTTCATGTGGTTATTATTAAATTGCACCAAAATTACACTTATGGCAATTAAAATAACTGATGAATGTATAAACTGCGGTGCTTGTGAACCAGAGTGCCCTAATAACGCTATTTACGAAGGCGGAGTTGAGTGGGCCATTGCAGATGGCACTAGCATAAAAGGAACTTACAATTTAATGGATGGCACTATGGTAGATGCTGATAAACGAAACAGCCCTATAGCTGCAGATACGTATTATATTGTACCTAACAAGTGTACTGAGTGCCAAGGGTTTCACGAAGAGCCACAATGTGCTGCAGTTTGCCCTGTAGATTGTTGTGTGCCTGACGAAGAATACCAAGAAACAGTAGCAGAGTTAATGGACAAAAAACAAAGGCTACACATGTAATTGTATGTAATAGATATTCAAAATCTATACAAGTTTGTTATTATTTGGCAATGAAATTTAATTTACAAAAATTAAAGATAAGTTGTAATGCTAAAGAATATCTACCAAAATTTCTCAAGTAAATTCATATAATTATAATGGTAAAAAATGTATTGTTTATCTGTTTAAGTTTTTTATTTATTGGTTGCAATTCTAACAAAAAACTAAAAGCAGTTTCATCGCAAAATGATGTAGCTACGCTGCTACAAGTTGACGAAGATTTTGCTGCGTTAAGTGAATCCAAAGGATTAAAAGAGGCTTATTTAGAATATATAGATAGTAATGGAATTATATTGAGGCCAAACATTACGCCAATGACTGGTGCAGATGCTGTTGACTATATTATTGCTTTACAAGATACTGGATATAGAATGATATGGAAGCCCCAAAATGCAATCGTAGCCTCATCTGGAGATATTGGATACACGTATGGTATATACCAAATTACACCACAAAATATGGATACCGTTTTATACGGATCGTATGTAAATATTTGGAAAAAACAAGATGATAATAAATGGAAATTTGTAGTACAAACTAATAATGAAGGTATAGGAGAAATTAATGAATAATTTTATAATGAATAATTGATAATTGATAATGATTTCACATTATGGCGTTTTTAAAATAGTTTAAAATAAACTTACTCAATCTTTAATAAATTTATAAACACTAAAACATAACAATCTCAAAAATACTCCCTCGGGTGCATTTAGGGGCTGTTCATAACCCACATTGAAAAACATTGCACTCATAACAGGTGGCTTTTCTGGCGAAGCAGTAATATCTTACAAAAGCGCCAACACTATTAAAAATAATATTGATAATACTAAATGGAATTGCTATACTATTGATATTACCACACAAGGTTGGTTTTATGAATTGCCAAATGGTGATAAAATTTTAGTTGATAAAAATGATTTTAGCATAACCACTACTGAGCAAAAAATTAATTTTGATGCTATATTAGTTGGGCTACACGGCACACCTGGGGAAGATGGTAAACTACAGGGCTATTTTGATTGTTTACAAATACCCTATACCAGCTGTAATGCAGCCACATCAGCACTTACTTTTAATAAAAGATATACAGTAGCAGTAGCAGCATTTGCTGCTGTAAAAGTTGCCAAATCAGTTCATTTATTTAAGAATGATAACACAAATGCTGCTGATATTTTACAACAACTTACTTTGCCTGTTTTTGTAAAGCCAAATAATGGTGGTAGCAGTATTGGCATGAGCAAAGTAAATGATGCTCTTAATTTACCTGCAGCCATAGCCAAAGCTTTTGCTGAAGATGAGCAAGTATTAATTGAAGAGTTTATACAAGGCCGTGAGCTTACCATTGGAGTGTATAAAAGCAAAGGCAACATCATTACATTGCCAATGACTGAAATTATTACCCAAAACGATTTTTTTGATTACCAAGCAAAATACGAAGGTAAAAGTAGTGAAGTAACCCCTGCTATGGTTGATGAAAGTATTGCAGAAAAAATTCGTACTGCTGCAAAAAAAATATATCAAGTTTTTAATTGCAATGGCGTAGTGAGGATTGATTTTATTTATAATTCAATTAACAACGAACCATATATGTTAGAAATTAACACCGTACCAGGGCAAAGTGCTGCTAGTATTGTACCACAACAGGTAGCCGCTGCTGGCTTAACTTTAAAAGAATTTTATAGTTTGTTAATTGAAGAATGTTTTGTGTAACATTATTTTTGCATCTTTACGGCTAAATAAAAACAAAAGTGCTTAAATCAATAACTCACCGCCCTTTTTGGGTAAATGCCCTATTTATTATTGCAATTACTTTTTTAGTGCTTTTCGGGGCTTTAAAATTGCTTGCTGTTATTACTAAGCATGGTGCTTACTTAACCGTACCAAAAGTTACCAATACAAAAACTAGCGATGCCATTACTTTGTTGGAGAGTAAAGGATTTGAAGTTTATATTCAAGATTCAGTGTATACTGATACTGCAAAAATGGGTACAGTGCTAAAACAATTTCCTGAAGAAAATAGTACCGTTAAAGTAAACAGATTAGTGTTACTTACTGTAAATAGAGTTACGCTGCCCATGGTAGAAATGCCAGCTTTAGAAGGGAAATCTCAAGGGTATGCATTAGAAATTTTACAAAGAGCACATTTAACATTAGGTGATACTACTTTTATTCCTAGCTATATGTTGGGTGCTGTACTTTCACAAACATATAACGGAAAGGCCATAGCGGCAGGTACTAAAATTACTTGGGGTAGTAAAATAGATTTAGAAATTGGATCTGGCTTATCTGATGAACAAATGATAGTACCCTCATTATTAGGTTTAACGTATAACGAAGCTAAAATTGTACTAGATCAAAATGGTATTGTATTAGCCTCTACAGTGGTAGATGTTGGCGTTGTAGACACTGCAAATGCCTATGTTTATAAACAAAACCCACCAAGGTATAATGAAGATAAAAGCCCTATTTTTATTAGAAGTGGTCAAGTAATGGATGTTTGGCTATCTCCAGTTATGAAATATATATCAGATAGTTCAAACTTGATTTTTCCTGATGAAAAACCGAAACTTAAAAAAAATAAAAATACTGAATCAACTAACAACTAACAGCATGACAAGTATAACAACAGCTGCCTTAAAAGAAAAAATAGCTACTGGAGAAAATATCAATTTGCTAGATGTAAGAGAGCCTGATGAAAGAGCTGAGTTTAACATAGGTGGTACATTTCTACCTCTTGGCAAAATAATGGCTATGCAAATAGATGAAATTGAAGACCTAAAAGATGAAGAAATTTATTGTTATTGCCGTAGTGGAAAACGCAGTATGCAAGCAGCTATGATGCTTGAAACTTTTGGTTTTACTAACGTAGTTAATGTAGATGGTGGTATGCTAGCTTGGTAAAGTTTCACTCTATTTGTACCTTCTATACTCAATAAAACAAAGATTGCAACGGTTCAAAAAACATTATAATCAAATAAATTCCTCTGTATATGTTGCAAACTTTGCTTGTACTGTGTAAACCATAGAAATTAATTTATCCCAATACTTACCCCAAACATAAAATTAGCTGTAGCCATTGGGTAATAAAAATTCTCTGTATACGTATCTCCCCCACTTATGTAGCTAAAGCTGTAGCCATTGGGCTCATATTTTTTTCCAAAAATATTTATTCCTTGTACAAAAAATTTAACCTCACTAAATTGTTTTGCTTTTAAGGTATAAGTAGCTTTTACATTCTGAGTATAAAAGTCATGTAATCTTCTACTTTTATTACTTGTATTATCCAAATATTGGTCACTTACATACTTACCAGTAAGGTTAAAAACTAAGTTTTTAACAGGCGTTATATCTAAAGAAATATTACTAATAACATTTGGTGAGAATGAAATATCTGTTCGGCTATATTGTTTGGCTACATTTATGTTATTATCGTAATCAAATATAAACTCTGTAAAGTTTTTTATTTTATTACTACTCAATGTTAGATTAGCAGATAAGGCAATTTTTTTTGAAATTTGAGATGATGCATTTAGCTCTACTCCTGCCCTGTAACTATTATCTACATTGAGCCTTGTACTAGCCCCAACATCATTTATTTTGCCAGTTTGCACAAGCTGATCTTTATAAAACATGTAATAAAAATTTGCCCAAAATTGGTATTGGTTATTTTTATATTCTATCCCAGTTTCTATATCATTAAGTTTTTCTGGTTTTGGTTGTTGGTTTGGGTTTGCTTCAAAATCATCTCTATTTGGTTCTTTTACTGCACGGGCAAATGAAGCATACATCTTAACATTATCTACACTAAATGTAACACCTGCTTTTGGGTTAAAAAATGTGTAATTTTTATCTACCATAATATCTGGTGTTTTTCTATATCCATTATTTATATACCCAATATTTCTTACCTGTATATCTGCAAAAAGTTCAAAATTTTTATTTAGTTTTTGAGTAAGTTTTGTGTAAGCAGATAAATCAGTTTTTTTAGATTTTTTGTTGTACCAACGATAATTTGTGGGAACCTCAATTTGTTTTTCTGCCCAAATAATTTGCCCAAAATGTTTGCCGTCGTATTGGTTTGCACCAGCACCAAAAGCTATTTGGGTATTGTATTTATTGTATATCAAACTAAACACTGTTCCATAAAAATTATTATCCAACCATAACCTTCTTATTAAATCAGTTTTTGTACTGCTATTTATACTATAATTTAACAATTTTTGGTCAGTTTTATATTGTTCATAGTAACCCTTACCCTTAGTAAAAAATACAGCTACACTACTTTTTAAGTTGGCACTAAATGCATGATTATAAAATAGTTGGTAATGATTTTGCATGTAGTCATCTACCTCGTTGCTATATGGCTCTCCCGGTTTTTCGGTACCAGCACTATTTAAGCGTCTATTAATTTTTAAATCGGCTTCACTTATACCAAAATATGCTTGGTAGGTACGTTCTTTACCAGTAAATATATTGAGCCTAACAGAATTTTTCTCATCAATGTAAGCGGTACTAAGGTAATATGATTTTAGTCTAGATGATGCTCTATCAATAAAACCGTGGCTTCTTATATTACTAGCCCTAGCATCTATTAAAAAATGCTTTTTAAATATTCCACTGTTATATGTAAATGTATTTTTAAATGTTTCGTAAGAGCCTGCTGTGCTATTTAGTTCAATATTTTTTTTTGCATTTATTTCGTTTGTACTAATGTTTATGCTTGCACCAAAAGATCCTGCACCATTGGCTGAAGTACCTACACCACGTTGTATTTGTATACTACCTGCAGATGAAGCAATATCTGGCACATCAACAAAAAAAGTACCTAACCCTTCAGCATCATTGTATGGAATGCCATTAAGAGTTACATTTATTCTTGTAGCATCAGTTCCTCTTATTCTTATACCTGTATATCCAACGCCTGCACCAGCATCGGAGTTTACCACAACTGATGGAGTTGCGTTTAGTATAAAAGGCAAGTCTTGCCCAATATTTTGTGTGGCTATATCAGTTTTGCTAAGGTTAGTTTTTGCAAACGGGTTTTTATCTGATGCTTTTACACCATTAACTTCTACGGGTTGCAATAAGGTAGTATCATTAAAAACTTTTAGTTGCTGAGCATAGGTAAAAATACTAATGCAAATAAATGCAAGGCACAAATAAAATTGTTTCATAAAAAATAATTGTGCTGAACAATCCGAGCGAAGCTTTGCTGGTTGTAAAATGGTTTCTCCCTTCGCAAGTATTATCTTGAGCAGGTTATACGGGTATTATCTCAGCCTTTTTAATAAAGCACCCCGGAAATATTCAGACGGTAAATAAATAAACTAATGCAAAGGTAATGTTGTAAATCAATATTTTTAAATTTAGTTGTAACTTTTTTTTATGTAGCTCGTTTAACTAAAAACTAACAAATAAATTTATATTATGAAAAAAATCATTCCTGTAATTGCTATTTTTTTAAGTGTACAAGGTACCGCACAAACTAAGCAACAACGCACTGTTGAAAGCTTCAGTGGTATTAGTGCAGCTTCTGGAATATTGGTTGAAATTACCCAAAGCAATGAAGAAACTCTGTTTGTAAGTTCATCTGACGATAGTAAAGTAGATAATATTAAAACCGAAGTAAAAGATGGTATGCTGAAAATATACTATGAGAATCCAGAAAAAAGCTATGCAAAAAAATGGAATTTAAAGTTAAAAGCTTACGTTAACTATAAAAAATTAAATGAATTAAAAGCAAGTAGCGGTGCTACCATTACTGCAACCAATACAATTAATGAAAGTTATTTAAAAGTTGATGTGAGTAGTGGTGCACAATTATACGCCACCCTAAAACTTAATAAATTTTTTGTAGATGTTAGTAGTGGTGCAGTTTTAAAAATAGAGGGTAGCACAATTAATGCAGAGGTAGATGCAAGCAGTGGAGCTGTATGCACAGGAAAAAATTTTATAACTGAAACTGCAAATATTGAAGTAAGTAGTGGTGCTGTAGTAAAATTAGGTGTAACAAAAACTTTGAATGCAAAAGCTAGTAGTGGCGGAGTTATTGGCTACAATGGCAACCCTGAAATTACTAAAAAAACAAGCAGCGGTGGTACACTAAATAAATATTAATATAGAGTTACATAAAATATTTTAATATTTATTTTAATCCCTTTGAACTTATAAATGATATTTATCTTATTTAATTTTACTAATCGGTGTTACACCTTACCTAAATAATATGAAACTATTTTTAACTATACTTTACACACTATTATCATTATTTCTATTTGCACAAAAGCAATTGGTTATAGATGAAAATGCAGTACCACGGCAATTATCGGAAAGTTTTAACAGCATTAAAATTAGTAGTGGTATAGATGTTTATTTAGCTAAAGGTGATAAAGAAGCTTTAGCCGTTAGTGCAAAAAATGATAATAATATTAATGGCATTAAAACCGAAATTTTAAATGGTGTAATGCACATTTTTTATGCAGGGCCAAGGGGTGAATATGCTGGTAATCAACAACTAAAAGTATATGTAGCTTACCTAAATTTGGAACAGTTGCAAGTTTCTGGTGCAAGCAATGTAATAATTGCTGGTATTATGGAATTGCCATTACTAAACATACAAATGAGTGGAGCAAGCGATATAAAAGGCCAATTAAACATAAAAGAATTAACTGTAAAATTAAGTGGTGCTAGCGATGCAAAATTTAGTGGCACAGTACAAAATTTAACCATTGAAAATAGTGGTGCTAGTGATTTTAAATCGTTTGACTTAGTTGCAAAAAACTGCTACATAAAGTCAAGTGGAGCAAGTGATGTAAGCTTAACAGTTACCGGAGAAGTTTCAGTAACTGCAAGCGGTGCTAGTAGTTTCAGGTATAAAGGTAAACCTCAAATAACATTTCAGCAAGCCTCTGGGGCAAGTAATATTACAAAGGTAGACTAGATAATTACTATATAATTTATCGGCTTGCTGGAAAAGCCCAAATTAAAAAATTGGCAAAACTGTTGTTAGAGGTAAGTAAAGTAGTTGCCTCTCTTTTTAACTTAGTGTTTAGCATAGTTGTAAATCTCATACTATTACTATCTAATGTATTTGTGGCCAACCAAATTTTTAAGGTTGGCCTTTTTCTTGATAACTCAATAGTTTTTAATACCGAAGAATATGTTAGTGTTGCACTTAGTTTAAAATTAGGATCTTGCATACCAACCATTTGTATTTTTTCATCATTATTCCACCCTATATCATAAGCTCCAATTGCTGCCTTATCCTTACCATAAATACCAACACTATTAAACTTTCTAATTGCAGTTTTCTTTTTTACATACATATAAAGTTCATCAGCCACAAAATCATTCAATTTTTTATATTGCTTACCTTCAGTACCATCTATTTCCTCTAATCCATTATTGCTATTACTAGCTGTAAAAGCTACTAATATTATAGGTTGAATTTGTTTGCTTTTAAATAAACTATCTATTATCTTTTTTGCCTTTAAATCATCGAGTAAGTTAATATTATTAAAAAACAATAAATTCATTTCATTTTTTTTATCAGGAATGGTAGTACTAATAATTTGCAAATCTATTTTTTGCTGTAAATGCCTACTATACAAACTATCAGCTTGTTGTTTGGTTGTACTTTTACAAGCCATTAAGTAAGTAAAACACAAGCATATTGCAATAAAAAAACGATTCATTTGTATATTTTTTATGCCTCAAATGTATTAATAGTTTGGCTACAAACCCATTTACCCTTATCTTTGTGGGGCGAAGTAGAGCAGCGGTAGCTCGTCGGGCTCATAACCCGAAGGTCACTGGTTCGATCCCGGTCTTCGCAACTTAAGAAATCAAACCCTCAGGTCATTAGATTTGAGGATTTTTTTTGATTACCTCCTCCATCTCTTACACAGCTTGATTGTGGTAATCATAATTTTAAAGTATTGCAAGGTTAAAAAAATCATTTTAATCTTATTTAATCATAACAATCAGCGTTATAAAAACATGAAATCAGGTTTTGTAAATATTTTTGGTAAGCCTAATGCTGGCAAAAGCACATTGCTTAATACCTTTATGGGCGAAAAAATGGCTATTGTTTCACACAAAGTGCAAACAACAAGGCACCGTATAAAAGCTATTTTAACGGCTGATGATTATCAAATTATTTTTTCAGACACCCCGGGCATAATCGACCCAAAATATAAGCTACACGAAAAAATGATGCAAGCTGTAAAAGGCAGTTTGGAAGATGCTGATGTGGCTTTGCTAATGGTAGATGCTGGCGAAAACCCAATGGAAAGCCACGAAATTTTTAAAAAATTGAGGCTCAAGGCACCTGTAATTGTAGTACTAAATAAAGTTGATGCTGTAAAAAGTGAAGAAGCTTTAAAAGAGCTACATTCGTTTTTTGCTGAGCAAACTTATTGTAAGGAAGTAGTGCACATATCGGCACTTAAAAAAACGGGAATTGATGAATTACTACAACGTATTTTAAATTATTTGCCCGAAGGCCACCCCTTTTATGAAGGCGATGATATTAGTGATATGCCAGTTAAGTTTTTTGTGGGTGAGCTGGTGAGAGAAAAAATTTTTCAATTATACCATGAGGAGTTACCATACCACACTGCTGTGGTGGTGCAAGAGTATAAAGAAAAAACTACCCTTACAAAAATTAGAGCAGAAATTATTGTGCAAAGAGAAACCCAAAAAGGAATAATTTTAGGCGAAGGTGGGAGCATGATAAAACAACTAGGTACTGCTGCCCGTAAGGATATTGAAGAATTTATTGATGGAAAAGTTTTTTTAGAATTGTATGTAAAAGTACGCCCAAAGTGGAGGGATAATGAATTGTATTTGAAGGAGTATGGGTATTAATGTGCAAATGAGAAAATGTGCAAATGTGCAAAAAATGAGCTAATTAGCTAATGTAGTAATGTGCTAATTAGGGGGCTCAAAATTTAGGGGGAATGAATGAATTTCTGATTGTTGATTTTTGATTGTTGATTTCCTTTTAACCAGTTACTTTATTTGTTTTTAAAAGAGCTTTTAATAAAGTGATATAACACTTTAAAGTATGATACTTTTTGTTTGAATAATAAAACTTTGAACTAAAAAAATTATCAATTATTAATTATAAAATTATTCATTGTAATGAGTTTTACCGTAGCAATTACCGGCCGCCCAAATGTAGGCAAAAGCACTTTTTTTAACCGTATGCTAGAGCAGCGTAAAGCCATTGTAGATGATGTGAGTGGCGTAACTAGAGATAGGCAATATGGAGTAGCCGAGTGGACCGGCCGTAGCTTTAATGTGATAGATACCGGCGGTTTTGTAGTAGGTAGTGATGATGTATTTGAAAGAGAAATACGCAAGCAAGTACACATTGCCATGGATGAGGCTAATGTAATTATATTTATGGTAGATGCTGCCGCTGGCATTACCAACCTCGATGAAAACATGGCCGATTTAATACGCCGAAGCACCAAGCCAGTTTTTTTAGTTGTAAATAAAGTTGATAACCATGCCCGTATGCTAGAGGCTAGTGAATTTTACAGCCTTGGTTTTGAGCATATTTTCTTTTTATCAAGTATTAGTGGTAGTGGTACTGGCGAATTGCTAGATGCTATTGTAGAACTTATGCCTGCCGAAAGCGATGTGGTAGAAGATGATAATGAGATACCCAAATTTGCCATTATTGGACAACCAAACGTAGGCAAATCATCGTTGTTAAACGCCTTAATTGGTCAAGAGCGTACCATTGTAAGTGATATAGCTGGCACCACCAGAGATACTATACATACACACTACAACATGTTTAACAAAGAGTTCGTGTTGATAGATACTGCTGGCATTCGCCGTAAAAATAAAGTAAACGAAGACCTTGAATTTTACAGCGTTATCCGTGCTATTAAAGCTATGGACGAAGCAAATGTATGTATCATAATGCTTGATGCCGAAAAAGGGGTAACAGCACAAGACCTTGCCATTTTTAGTATGGCCGTTAAGAAAGGGAAGGGCATTGTGGTACTAATTAATAAGTGGGATTTAATTGAAAAAGAAACTAATACCGCAAGAGATTTTGAGAAACAAGTAAAAGAACGCCTAGAACCTTTTAGTGATGTACCTGTAATATTTACTTCAGTAACTGAAAAACAACGCTTACTAAAAGCTATGGAAACTGCGTTAGAGGTATTTGATAACCGCCAACGTAAAGTGCCAACAAGTAAACTTAATGAGGTTATGCTTAAGGCCATAGAGCAGTTTCACCCACCAGTAGTAAGGGGCAATGCTGTAAAAATTAAATACGTAACACAATTGCCAACACACTCCCCAACATTTGCATTTTTTTGTAATTATCCTGATGATGTAAAAGCACCATACCAAGGTTATTTAGAAAACAAATTGAGAGAAAATTTTAACTTTAAAGGTGTGCCAGTGAGGTTATTTTTTAGAAAAAAATAAAGCTATAAATGAAAAATAATGATAACAAATTATTATGGCAATATGCTGGCTTTGCTACACAACTTATATTTGCATTAGCATTATCGGTATTTGTTGGGTTAAAGTTAGATAAATGGATAGCATTATCTTTTCCATTAGCAGTATGGGTTTTACCACTCCTAGTTATAATTGCATTAATTATTAAAGCCATAAAAGATACCAATACAACAAAAAATAAATAACATATACTAATTTTCTATGCAAGTTTACGGAAAACTACTACTTCCACTTATTGTAATTTTTTTTGTCTTTACCATTTTCATTTTTTTTGGACAATCTTTTCTACAAAACTATAATATTGATGCTACCGTATTGTTTGGAGCTAATTTATTGTACGTATGCATAGGCATATTAGTTTTTTTTATACAGAAAAATGCTTTACAAAATTCAAACCCTAATGTATTTATAAGAAGCGTTATTTTAGGCATGATGATAAAAATGTTTAGTACAGTACTTGCAGTGCTTGCTTATGTAGTTTTAGTAGGGCAAGTTTATAATAAAAAAGCAGTATTTATTTCCTTATTTATGTATTTGGCATATTTAGCTACAGAGGTAATTATAATATCTAAAGAGAATAAGCGTAATGGCTAATACAAAAGTTGATTTTACAGCTTTAATTCCATACTTACCAAAGGGCAGTTACAACCCAGTGTTGCAGCATATAATTGCCAATAAAATTCAACTAACTATTACAAAAAGTAGGGCAAGTATTTTAGGTAATTATCGCCATGCACATAATAATTTAGGGCATAGAATAAGTGTAAATGGTGATTTAAATATGTACTCTTTTTTAATTACACTTTTACACGAAATAGCACACCTCACCACATTTGAGCAATACAAAAACAAAGTACAAGCTCATGGAAAGGAATGGAAAAAAAATTTTAGCGAAATTTTAAAAGAATTTAT
>JANMAV010000296.1:0-3441 GCA_031360055.1 Ferruginibacter sp. | reverse complement strand
GTAAATTGAATTTCTATCCACTGGCGAAAGTTTTCAATATCTAATCCAAAGTATGGGGCATAGTTTTCTGATGGTTTACGCTCCAACACATACCTACGTAGAGCTAATTGCCACTTACGTTTTTCTCTGAATTTTAAGTCAGCATCGGTTACTTCTTCTTTTGGTGTCCACTTTTTGCGTAACATAACTACTTTAATGTACTAATATGCAGATTAGCTAATGTGCTAATGGGGTGTATAATAGTTTGGGTTCTTTTATATTCTCTACAAAACTAAATACTTTATAATTAACGGGTGGATGTTTCTGCTAGAAACAGGGATACGTGGAACAGCAAGAAAATATGCAAATAAGAAAATGTGCAAATGTGTAAATTGAGCTACTTGTTACTTAGGGCTGTAAAATTAAGGCCAAGGTATGGTGTTGTAGAATTATAAAGTGTTGTTTCTCTATGAAACAGGGATACGTGGAACAATGTTTAACTAAAATATGACTGCAAATATTCATCCTCCTTTGCTCTCATTAAAGCAATATGCTTTACTCCTTTGTCTTTATAACCACATAAATGTAAACACCCATGAAAAATTACACGGTGTAACTCTGTTTTAAAAGGTGTATGTAAGCTAGTTGCGTTATCCTTAACTCTATCTACACTGATATATAGCTCAGCAATTTTGGGTGATGTTTTTGTTTCACTTAAATCGAAAGTAATAATATCAGTATAAAAATCGTGCTGTAAACTCTGCTGGTTAATTTTAATCAAATAATTGTCGGTACAAAAAATGATAATTATGCTTTCTAAAGGAGTTCTCTCTTTATTAAATATAGTTGGTATAAATAGCTTTAAGGCTCTTCTATTCTTTAAAGTGGTGGTTGTTAAAGTGTAAAAACTAACAGACATAATTTTTTGTTTTAAAATAAAAAGAGGCACTTATAAACTACTTTTACATTTTGTAAAACGAAGGTAAATATCTAATGTATAAAAAATTATCGGAGATTAAAATTGGGAAAGAAGTTATAATAAGAGCTTATGAAAATGATGATATTTTTTTAAAGTTAATGGAAATGGGTTGTGTGCCAGGCGAAAAAATTAGAATTGAAAAAGTTGCTCCCCTAAAAGACCCTATATCAGTTTCGGTAGCAGGGTATATATTAAGCCTAAGGTTAAACGAGGCCGAACATATTTTGGTAGAGGAGTTATAAAGTTGTGTACAGTGGCAGAGGAGAGTTTGCGGTTTGTGTAACACAATATTTTAAATTAAAAATTTTGGATTTTTAAAAATTACATAATGAACGTTGGCTTATACTTTGGCTCATTTAACCCCATACACATTGGGCATTTAATAATAGCAAATCATATAGTTAATAATTCATTGCTCAATGAAGTGTGGTTTGTTATATCTCCACAAAACCCTTTTAAAAATACTGCTAGTTTATTAAACGAACAGCATAGGCTAAGCTTAGTAAAAATTGCTATTGAGGGAGAAAAAAAATTAAAGGCTAGTAATGTAGAGTTTGCTTTACCTAAGCCTTCTTACACAATTGATACGCTAGTTTACTTATCTGAAAAATATCCTTCTAAAAAATTCTCTATTATTATGGGAAGCGATGGTTTTCAAAACATTGAAAAATGGAAAAATTATAAACAAATAATTGATAACTATTCTTTACACATATACCAAAGGCCTGGTTTTGAAATTCAATCACCAACTAATAGCAACATCAATATTATAGATGCACCTTTACTTCAAATATCATCTACTGAGGTTAGAAAACTTATCAAACAAAAAAAATCAATTAGATATTTAGTTACGGATGCTGTAAAAGAAGAAATAGAATTAAAGCATTACTACAATAATTCATTAGAAAACCCAACCTAGTAACAAGCAAATTATTACTATAATTGGTGGGGGTATTTTGGTATACTTTAATACTAAAAACGTACTTGCAATTACAAAATATACAATGTAACTTTTTACATCGTTAAAACCTGTGTGCATTGCTCTTAATAAAAATAATGCAGCTGCAACCATAACCCCAACAACTACAGCATTAATTCCTTCTAATGCTCTGTAAACGGCTACAAATTTTTTTAAATATTGCCATACAGGAAAAAAGAATAACACCAATAATGCACTTGGTAAAAAAAGCGCTATTGATCCAATAATACAACCTATGAGCTGCATACTATACCCTTCATCTTTTAAACTCATTCCTCCGGTAAATGCTGATACTGAAAATACAGGCCCAGGTATAGCTCTTACAAAACCATAGCCAGTAAGCAAATCTTCTTTCTTTATCGTAATCCTATTATTATCAGTTTCTGTATTATTTGTTGGTTTTCTTTCTACATATTGATCAAGCATCATGGGTAACAACACATCTCCACCTCCAAAAACAAAACTTCCAAAGCGGTAATAATTTTCAAACAAATTAAATGCCCTTCTATTTTCCCAATTATTTTTACGTGCTGTTTCACTTAAAATACCTGCAAGGATAAACAAGAGTGCAAATACCCAAATATTTGTCCACCTAATTTGTTTAGGCTTAATTTTTTCTTTTTCGGGTATACGCTTGTTACTGAAATTGGTTGCTATACCTCCACCAATAATTAATATAGGAAAAACCCAAGGTGATTTAAACAATAAAAATGTTATTATTGTAGCTAATATCATGATTATCAATGTTATAGTATTCTTTATTGCAAAACCAAATACCCTAACTGCTGCGTAAATTAAAAAACCAATTGCCATGGGTTGTATGTACTCAAATAAATTTTTTGTAATATCTGCAGGGAAAAATGTAAGAACAAAAGATAATGCTCCCATTATAATACAGGCTGGCAACATCCATATTATTAAAGTTAGTATAGCTAAGGGTACACCGCCCCTTTTGTAACCAATAAGAGTTAATGTTTGGGTACTACTTGCCCCTGGTAATAACTGGCAAAAGGAATTAAAATCCATTAACTCAGCTTCAGTAACATAATTAAATTTTTGTACGAAAATTTTTAGCATCATACCTAAATGGCCTTGAGGACCACCAAAAGCGGTAATGCTGTATAGGAAAACTGTTTTTAAAAATGGTATGTGTCTAACTGTTTTCAAATGCTGTAGTTGGTAAACCAAATATAAGGTTTATGCAAATGAAATTATATTAACAGAGCTTAAAGATAAAAGGAATAGCAAAAAGATATAGCCGCAGATTCGCAGATTTTTTACATTGTTATTTAAAAATCTGCGAATCTGCGGCAAAAATTACCTATTTCTTCAAACCAATCTCCCTCAATCTTTCATCTAGATATTCTCCTGCGGTTGCATCTTCATACGCAATAGGGTGTGCCTCATCTACACAAGTGTCTAAACAACGTAACCTCATACTACTGCGTGGGTTTAAAAAGAAAGGAATAGAAAAACGGCTGGTATGCCATAATTCTCTTTTAGG
>JANMAV010000294.1:0-4356 GCA_031360055.1 Ferruginibacter sp. | reverse complement strand
AAAAAATTTAGAAATTAATTAAAAAATTATTTTATTACAATATTGAAAACTTTTATTTTAAGATTCAAAATCTAAATTTATAAGTAGGTTAATTATTTTATTTTTCTTTAACGGTATTAATGTTTCATTACTTTCTTATTTTAAAATAATTGGTTTGAACGTTGGAAATTTTTTGCAATTGAGTTATCATTTTCAATTTTACTAATTATCTAAATTTTTGAAATAGTATTTATTTTAACTCATTCTGTAGATGATTCAGTAGGCAAACAATTTGAAATTATTTCCGTAATTATGTTAAGGAGTTCATTTAAAGAGCTTGGGCATTTGCCGGTAACAGTAGTGTGTATAATTATACAATAAACCAATAAACCAAATACTACACTTATTAAACCAATTTGCAAAACTTATATTCAGTATTTTTGCAAAAAGAGTAAAAGATTTACATGAAGAACATCAGAAATTTTTGCATTATTGCCCACATAGATCATGGTAAAAGTACCTTAGCTGATAGGTTAATACAAAGTACCAACACCATTGGCGAAAGAGATATGCAAGCCCAAGTGTTAGACGATATGGACCTTGAAAGAGAAAAAGGTATTACCATAAAAAGCCATGCCATACAAATAAATTATCCATACAAAGGGCAAGATTATGTGCTTAATTTAATTGACACACCAGGCCATGTGGATTTTAGCTATGAAGTAAGCCGTGCATTGGCAGCTTGTGAGGGTGTGCTGTTGTTGGTAGATGCTACACAAGGTATACAGGCACAAACTATCAGCAATTTGTACTTGGCTATAGAAAATAATTTAGAAATAATACCAGTAATAAATAAGGTAGATATGGATGGTGCCATGATACCCGAAGTAACTGACGAAATTATTGAATTAATTGGTTGCAAGGCCGAAGATGTAGTGTTGGCAAGTGGTAAAACGGGTATTGGTATTGATGATGTTTTTGCAGCTATAGTGGAGCGTATACCTGCCCCAAAAGGCGACCCAAATGCTCCGCTACAAGCACTAATTTTTGATAGTGTTTTTAATAGTTTTAGGGGTATAATTGTATACTACAGAATTTTTGCTGGTAGCCTCAAAAAAGGCGAAAAAGTAAAGTTTTTTAGTACCGATCAAACTTACCATGCCGATGAAGTGGGTATTTTAAAACTAGGCATGGAGAAAAAAGACGAAGTTTTTTGTGGCGATGTAGGATACATTATTACGGGGATTAAAAATGCCAAAGAAGTAAAAGTTGGCGATACCCTTACCAGTGTTGCCAACCCTACACAAAGCCGTATTGATGGTTTTGAAGATGTAAAATCGATGGTATTTGCAGGTATTTTTCCGGTAGATACTGATAAGTTTGAGGAGCTAAGAGATTGTATGGAAAAACTACAATTAAACGATGCCTCACTCACGTTTGAATTAGAAACATCGCAAGCCCTCGGCTTTGGTTTTAGGTGTGGTTTTTTAGGCCTCCTACACATGGAAATTATACAGGAGCGGTTAGAGAGAGAATTTAATCAAACCGTTATTACCACTGTGCCTAACGTAAGTTTTATAGCCCATACTAATAAAGGAGAGGTAATACAAGTACACAACCCTGGCACCCTGCCTGACCCTACCCGTACTGACCGTATTGAAGAACCCTATATTAAAGCACAAATAATAACCAAGCCCGATTATATTGGCAATATAATGACGCTGTGCATTAGTAAAAGAGGCATGCTTATTTCTCAAGGTTACCTAAGTCCAACTAGGGTAGAGCTAATCTTTGAAATGCCCTTAACTGAAATTGTATTTGATTTTTATGATAAATTAAAATCACAAACCAGAGGGTATGCATCTTTTGATTACCACCCAATTGGCTTTAGAGATGCAGATATTGTGAGGATGGATATTTTACTAAATAACGAAAAAGTAGATGCCCTAAGTGCTTTAATACATCGTAGTCGTTCGGCAGAATTTGGCCGTAAGCTTTGTGAAAAATTAAAAACGTTACTCGATAAACAACAGTTTCAGGTAGCCATACAAGCAGCTATAGGTGCCAAAATTATTGCCCGAGAAAACATAAGTGCCATGAGGAAAGATGTAACTGCAAAGTGTTATGGTGGTGATATTAGCCGTAAACGTAAGTTATTAGAAAAACAAAAAGAAGGAAAAAAGCGTATGAGGCAAATAGGCAATGTAGAAGTACCACAAGAGGCATTTTTGGCAGTGTTGAAGTTGGATGAATAATTCAATACCAAGCCCCCCTTAATCCCCCCGAAAGGGGGAGATTTGGTCTCCAATTATTTACAGTTGTTTTAAATTATCAGAGTGCAGTTCCCTCTCCTTTGGAGAGGGTTAGGGTGAGGTCTTTATGGGGAGATTTTGAAAGGTTTTTTATTGGTCAAAAAGCTTTGCTTTTTTGCCCAAGCTAAAACACAGCTTTACTCATTTCCGAAATTTCGGGATTGTGTCACTTGCCGATTAAGTGTAACATCGGCATCCCGACCTTACATTTAGTCGGGACTTGTACGGCATACCATTTTTCAGCTTTAATGATGTTACGTAACCAACCCCGAAGGTTAACTATCATTAACCATGGGTGCAACCCCTAGAAAGCCGGTGCAACCCACAAACCACATCAAAAAAGAGTCCCATGGTATTAGTGTCTAGTTCCCTCTCCGTGCCTGCCCCGATTTTGTCGAGGGAGAGGGTTAGGGTGAGGTCTTCATACCCCACAACAATCAGGTTGCCCAACCTCAAAACTTACCCTACATTTGTACCCTACAATAATTACAAATGATTAAAAATGCCATAACCCCAAACCATCTAAAAATAAAAAAGAGCCTCAAAGCTTTGGAGACCAAATCTCCCCTCTTCGGGGGGATTAAGGTGGGCTTTTCGGGGGATTTAGGAGGCTGGAATTTATCTGTAAACATAGAAACCATGACCCCTGCCGAGTATAAAACCGGTGGCCAAAACCTTAGTATTAATTACAGTTTTACCCTCACAAATTTTGGCAACATCATCATAGCATCTACCACAAAAGGGGTATGCTACATTGCTTTTATTGATGATGAAAATGAAGGGTTAGTTGCATTAAAAAATCAATTTGCTAATGCTATTTTTGTACAAAAAATTGATGCTTTTCAACAAAATGCCTTGCTTATTTTTACAACCGATTGGAGTAATATTAACAACATAAAACTCCATGTAAAAGCTACAAATTTTCAATTAAAAGTATGGCAAGTTTTGCTAAAAATACCATTAGGCAAGCTAAATACTTATGGTAATATAGCAAATGAAATAGACAGCCCAAAAGCCTCAAGAGCAGTAGGCACTGCTATTGGCAGCAACCCCATTGCATTTTTAATACCTTGCCACAGGGTTATACAAAGCAACGGTGGTTTAGGTGGCTATATGTGGGGCATTGCCCGTAAGCAAGCGATAATAGGGTGGGAGGCAGCACAAATAAATATTTTTCAAAAATGAAAAATCATACGTATAAACTCACCGTACAATGGACGGGCAACATTGGCACCGGCACATCAACCTATAAAAATTTTGAACGTAGCCACAACATTTTAATAGATGGTAAACCCAACATTGAAGCATCTTCCGACCCATCATTTTTAGGCGATAATACCAAGCACAATCCAGAGGAGTTATTTTTGGCATCTTTAGCAAGCTGCCACATGCTTTGGTATTTGCATTTGTGTGCTGTAGCAGGAGTAATAATAGTGGCTTATGAAGATAATGCCACAGGCACAATGGTTGAAAACCCCAATGGTAGTGGGCATTTTACTGAGGTTACGCTCTACCCAATGGTTACTGTTGCTAACAAAAGTATGATAGAAAAAGCTACAGTGCTGCACCAAAAAACCAATACATATTGCTTTATTGCTAATTCAGTAAATTTTACGGTAAAGCATAAACCAACTATAAAAGCAATTGAAAGTACACCAACATAATTGTTTAAATTTGTGTAATGAAATTGGTATTTATTTTGCTATTTTTTATTGCTCAAAATGTTTCTGCTCAATCTTTGCAAGGTACTTGGGTAGGTAAATTTAATTATGTGCAAAATGGCAAAGTAGTTGATTATCCAACCTCAACAAAAATGCTAATAAAAATTATTTTTAATGATGATAGCACCTACACGGTTTATACCTTTACTAAATTCTCATATAATGGCAATAATTTGACAACTATTTGTAAGGCAAGTTGTAATTTCATAAATGATAATGAAATTATTATAACTGAATATGATGGTTCAGAGTACGAAGCCAATTATCAACAAATGTACTTGCAAATAAAAATATCCAATACTAAATTATTTTTAAAAGGAACTTGGATTTCTTCAAATAAACAG